>CAYPUV010000298.1:0-4022 GCA_964413895.1 uncultured Anaerolineaceae bacterium | reverse complement strand
TAAGGTTTCAAAAAATCGTTGCTTTTCCCCCATCCCCCCTATTTCCCCCTTCCCCGTCGGGGAAGAGGAGAGTGCATCCAAAGGACACAGATGTGCACGGATTGAACGGATAAATGCGGATTTTTGGAAAAAAGGAGGTCCCAATGACCAGAATTGACAATCGAAGAAATGACGAAGTGCGCCCCATTTCTTTTACCCCGAATTTCACCATGCACGCCGAAGGGAGCGTGTTGGTAGAAACGGGGAATACCCGCGTGCTGTGTACCGCCACGGTGGAAGAAACTGTGCCCCGCTGGCGAGAGGAATCCGGCGGGGGATGGCTTACTGCCGAGTACGGAATGCTGCCCCGTTCCACCAACACCCGTATTTCGCGCCGGCGGGCAATGGACAGCGGGCGCACCAAAGAAATCCAGCGCCTCATCGGGCGCAGTTTGCGGGCGGCGTTCAACCTGGACGCACTCGGCGCGCGCACCATCACTGTGGATTGCGATGTGCTGCAAGCGGATGGCGGCACGCGCACGGCGAGCGTTACCGGGGGGTACGTGGCGGTGGCGTTGGCGGTGCAAAAATTGGTGGCTGCGGATGTTGTGTCGCCGGAGGTATTCCGCGTGCCGGTCGCGGCGGTCAGTGTGGGCGTGGTGGATGGACAACCGATGCTTGATTTGTGTTATGCGGAGGATTCGGCGGCGGAAGTGGATTTGAATGTGGTCATGACCGGTGCAGGGCAGTTCATCGAAGTGCAGGGCACGGCAGAAGGGTCGCCGTTTTCGCGGGCAATGCTGGACGAGATGCTCGATTTGGCGGCGGCAGGAATCTCGCACCTGCTGGCGGCGCAGGCGGCGGCGCTGGGGTAGCTATCTTTCAATATCCATCGGCGGCAATACTACCCGCCCGACCTCTGTCGCGCCATTGGCGGGGTCGTACAAAATAATGAGCGGGGTAAATTCGCCTGTTGCACCGGCGGGAAGTTGCAAATCATACACATCGGCGATGGCTTCCCCCGTTTTCCAGCGCGAGGTGGGGTACGCAAAATGGACGGGCACAGCATCGGTCACAGCGGCGATGTCCCCCGCCGCATTCAGCAACCGCGCGGAAACCTTCAAATCCGCCGGCGGCGCTCCCCCCACCTGCCACATCAGCGATAGCCGCACCGGCGCGGGTCGCTCGTGCGACGGTGGTCGGCGGATGGCATAGCCTGCCAGCGAAATTTCCGGCGTGATGGCTGCCCCAACGGCAGTGTCAAACTTCGGCGGGGCAATCGGTGCGGTGGAGACGCGAATTAGCGGTCCCGCCGCTGACAGATGCCATTCGGCGGGGATGCCGGGCAGTTCCCGCGTCAGATACACCGACTCCCCCTGTGCCAGCAGCTTTTCCACCGTTGCCAGCCGCACATCGTCCCGATCGGCGGCGATGGTGCGCACATCGGGACGCACGCCCTGCACTTCCTGAAAATAGCGCAACAGGGTCATCTCCCCCAAGATACCAACCACCGTACCGTTCGGCGCAGGCTGTGCCAGCGCATCCAGCCCGGTATCGTGTACCTGCCAATCATCGGCGCGACTCACGTCCACCATCTCCCCGCGCCACAGCAACAGTGCGGCAATTAAAATACCCACGCCCCAGAGTCGCCGGAGCCAGAACACAGAGCGCACTGTGTCGGCACGGAGACCCACGGAGATTCTTTCAACATTTTTCTCGGTGTTCTCTGTGGATTCTCGGTGTTCTCTGTGTGCCAAATTGAAAATTTCCCCCAGCCCGACACCCGCCCACAGCGCCAAAATCAAAAATACGGGGATGAAAAAAACTTCAATATCGGCGACGGTATATTTCAGATTGAACGCCAAAAATGTGGCAAAGGCGATGCCCGTCAGTGCCAACGCGCGCCATTGTTTGTGCCACGCCAATCCGGCAACGCCGGTCGCCGCCAGCGCCAACCCCCACCAACCGATTTCAGTTTGCAGCAAATTGGCATAAAATGATAATCCCCGCTCGTTGCCGAACGGGTTGTTCAGCAGAAACGCCGCGCCGTATCCGCCGCCCAACACGTGCCGCCAAAACCCCGCCCACGTATTTTGATATGTGCCATCCAGCGAGCCGACCGCGCCGCGCAGGGGCAGGTACAGGTACAGCGTCAGCGGGGCAAACAGGGCGATGGTGGCTTTGGCGGGCGGAAGGTCGCGCTGCAATTGCCGCCACCCGGCACGGCGGTGCAGGGGGTACAGGCTGATGAGATAGACTGCCAGCGCGGGTGCCATCAGCACGGCGGTGCGATGGTGGGTCAAGCTCAAACCGAAGGTGAATGCCAGCGCGAGCCACTTTTCCCGCAGCGCCAGCCACAGCATCGCGGCGATGAAAAAAGCATTGAGGGTATAAACTTCGGCGATGGTTGCCTGGCTGAAAAAAACGGGTCCCAGCCCGAACATCAGCGCGGCAAGCCACATGCCGGCGCGGTGGACGGCGGTGGGGTGCGAAAAAAACGCCACGCCCGCGCGATACAACATCGCCACTGCCAGCGCGCCGAAAAACGCGCTCATCAAATTTAGCTGAAAGGCAGTGTTCGCCGGGGTGGGCAGACTGAAGAGTTTGCCCAGCAGGGTGTACAGCGGATAGCCGGTGGGGTGGGCAATTGCCAGCCGATGCACCACCAGCGGAAATTCCAAACTGTCATCGAAGATGGTAGCAACCGATGGCGCCAGCCCGCGCAGATACAGCGCGAAAATCAGCAAAAAAAGCGCGGCAGTATCAAGTTTCGAGTTTCGGGTTTCAGAATGGTTTTTAATCATCAGTTTTTAGTTATCAGAGGTTGGTTCCGGTTATCAATGGATGTTTACCGACCACTGAAAACTGATAACCAACCACTAAAAACTATATCGGTTTTTTTGCCGGTGTGCCTGCCTGGCGCGGATACTGCTTCGGGGTGGATTTGATTTTGCGCACCAGCACCAAATGCCGTGCCGCATCGAGGTTTGGTACGGAAACGGGAATGGTTTGGATGTGTCGCCCGCCCAAAATGCCAAAAGCGTTGCTCGCGGCGGCGACCTCTGCGGTGGGGTCGGTGCCTTTTTGCGCCAGCATCAGCCCGCCGATTTTCAGCAGCGGCAGCAGATATTCCGCCAGCACGCGCACCGGGGCGACGGCGCGCGCCACCGCCAGCCCGTATTTTTCACGGTGTACCGGGTTTCGCCCCACATCTTCCGCGCGGGCGTGCAGCACGGTGACATTTTCCAGCGCCAGCGTTTCGACTATGTGTTGCAAAAATGCCGTTTTCTTTCCCACCGATTCCACCAGCGTGAGTTGGATATCAGGCTGCGCGATTTTCAACGCCAATCCCGGCAGCCCCGCCCCCGTCCCGACGTCAATCACGCGCGCGGGCAATTTCGGCACGGCGCGCAAACAGCTCAGCGAATCGAGAAAATGTTTGGTGATGACATCCTCCCGCTCAGTGATGCGGGTGAGATTGACACGCTGATTCCAGGCGGTCAATTCGGCAAAATACGTTTCAAGTTGTGAGCATTGCGTCGCAGCCAGGGCAATGCCCATCTCGGCAGCGGCTGATTTTAAAATATCCATCGGTTTTCAATTACGGGTCACGCATCACGTTTTCGCGTTTCACGTTTTACGCATCACGCCACTGTATGTTATAATGAATCCGTATTTTTACAAAACAAGGGAGACCATTATGACTCAAAATTGGGGACCGCCAACGTACCCCCCCCGACCGCCACAGTACCAGCCGGTGCCAGAACCCGAACCTGAGTATGATGATACCGGCGAGTATTCGCCCCGCAGGCCATGGTTCTACTTTTTTGCTGGAGGATGTTCAACGCTCATTTTGGTGAGTTGTTGCTTTTTGCTGCTGGCAGCCGGATGGGTGATTGATGCGCGTTACGGCATCACCTCGCCGCAGGAAACCGCCATTGAAACACCGGCACAGCCGCAGTCACAGCAATTTCAGAATGCGCCGGTAACGTCCAATCCACTGCCTACGCCGTTGTCTGGCGGACAACCAGAAGCGCCACTGC
>CAYPUV010000297.1:0-4027 GCA_964413895.1 uncultured Anaerolineaceae bacterium | reverse complement strand
CTGATAGCTGATCGCTGACGGCTAAAAGCTAAATTTTCATCCTCGTTGCCGTCCCGCCAGGGACTGTTCGACTCCTGTGAGTTTGGATTTTGCGTTTCGAGATCAACGGTCAATGCTCAATGGAGTTCAGGTTCCAAATTGATAATTGACCATTGATAATTATTGCGGCCTACCCAATTCCGCCACAAACTTTTTTAGCCGTTCCCCCATTTCCAGTACGTCCGGGCAGGTTTGCTGAAGCAAGTCGGCGGGAGGCAGGTTATTTTGATACGCATCCAACACCGCTTCAGCATCAGCATCGGTTTTGGCGTAAAGGTAGCTGGTAGAAAGGCGCAGCGTCAAGTCGAGAGGGTCAGCGCCAAAATCTGAGCCAGGCAGGGTGGCGCAGTTGGCTTCTTGCAACAGCAGTTCGGCCAGTTGTTGGCTGGTGCAGACAGTGTGTTTCGCTGCCAGCGCCGTGCGCCAGGGGGCAAAACTGGGATACAGATAAAACCCGCCCGCTGGTTTGGGCGCGGGAATGTCCAAATCTTGCATAATTTGATAGAGATGGCTGGTGACATACCCATGTACGGCGGCGCAAGCGTCAACATAGGCGTCAATTTCCGGGTTGTTGCTGTAGGCCACAATAGCGGCGTACTGCACCGGCGCGGCGGCGGTGGTCCAAATGGCGCCCGCTACCGCCGACATATAGCGGTGAAGTGTCTGCCCAAAATCATTATCAGGCACAATCGCTGTCCCCAGCCGCCAGCCGCCGAGAGAAAAATGTTTGCTCAAGCCGCCAGTGATGATGGTTCCTTCCGGGTAATATTTGGCAATGGAGGTATGGGGAACATCGCCGTAGGCGGTGAGGGCGTAAATTTCATCGCTGATGATGATAATGTGTTCTTCCCTGGCAACCCGGGCCAGTGACTCCAGGAGCGCGGGGGAATACATAATGCCGGTGGGATTATGCGGGCTATTGAGGATGAGTACCCCCGGTGATAACCCGGCTTCTCTGGCCGCTCTCACGCCGGCGGCAAGGTCATTGGCGGTGAGGCAATGGTTGTTTTTAAATGATGTGGGAATCCAATGCACTGTTTTGCCCACCAAAAACGCTTGCGTTTCGTAGCTGACCCAAGAGGGGATCGGGAGCAATAGATCGCCTTTTAGTGCGTGGAGGGCAGCAAACAGCAGGCTTTTGCTCCCGCTGCCAACAATCACCTGCTTGGCTGCGGCGGTTACACCCATCCGGCGGCGGTAGTAATCGGCAATGGCGGAGCGGAGTTCCGGTAAGCCGGCCACCGGCAGGTACGAGCGTTCGGTAGCGTGGGCTTTCAATGCCGCCAGTACCTGGGGATGTACCGGGAAGCGGGCTTCGCCAAAGCCAAGCTGCAACACCGAATGACCTTGCGCCAGCAGTTCGCGCACTTTGGTGTTAATTGCCAACGTGGAAGACATTTTTGGGTTTGGATTTACCGATCTAGAAGGCATCGTTTTGGTCCCCTAATTATTGAGAGGATACAGGTTTTTACTCAGATTCAACTAATTTGAGAGCTTCGATGCAAGTTTTTATCGTAACCCCGTGAAATCTTGAAGCGCCGGAATTTTTAATATTTGGGAGTGTACCACCAAAAACGGCGGGCTACAAACCCGCCCCACAACTACTTTTTGAAGTTTCTCAGACTTCTATTTTGAGGTTGTCTCTTGTGGGGCGAATACGCCGGTTCGCCCCTACGGCCTACATTGCATCACGCCCAAAATGCCTTCCTTAAATCTGTAAATTCGCTGACGGGACCTTCAAACTTGTTGCGCCCCAGTTCCAGCACATAAACGTAGTCGGCTATTTTTAGAGCCTGTCGGATTTCCTGGTCTACCAATAAAATAGTCATGCCAGAATTGCGCAGGGTCACCAGCATTTGGTATATCTCTTCCGAAAGCAATTTTGCCAGCCCGGCTGTGGGTTCGTCAACCAGCATCACCTTCGGGTCGGTCATTAGCGTGCGCCCTACCTCAACCATGCGTTGCTGTCCCCCCGACAACTTACCAGCCAACGATTTTCGGCGCTCTTTGAGGATGGGAAATCGCTCATAAATTTCTTCCATTTTGCGCTTGATGCGTGCTTTATCGCGTTGGAATGTATATGCCCCCATTTCCAGATTCTCTTCAACGGACATCCAGCGAAAAACGCCGGGGTGCTGGGGAATGTAAGCCAACCCTTTTTCGATGAGCCGGTAGGTTGCCACACTGGTTACATCTTCGTCATCAAGCACAACGCGGCCCTGATTTGGCTTCAAAAATCCATAAATGGCTTTCAACAGCGTAGATTTGCCCACGCCGTTTGCCCCCAATATGGCTGTAAATTTGGCGCGTTGCACTTTTAGATTCACGCCCTGCAAGATGTTCAAATCTTTGTAATATCCCACATACAGGTCTTTTATTTCCATTGCCACCGTAGTGGGATCAATTTGGGTGGGCGCCGGGTGTTGTTCAATGGTGGTCATTTTCGGGGCCTCCTTCCGTTGGGGTGTGGTGAACCCCCGGTGGGGGGATGGTTGCCATCATCGCATCGTCTTCTTCACCCAGGTAGGCTTCTATCACCGCCGGGTCGTGGCGTACCACGTTGGGGTCACCATCGGCAATGAGATCTCCAAAGTGCAGAACCAGCAATCGCCGGCTAAGGGTGAAAATGGTGTCCATGTCGTGACTGATGATGATGAACGCTTTGCCCTGCGCGTTGACCGTGGTAATGTATTCGTAAATTTTTTCCATTAACTTGGGGTGTACGCCGGCAAATGGCTCATCCAGAATGATGATGTCCGGGTCAAGCATAAGCAAGCGCCCCAACTCCAATAATTTTTGCTGACCGCCGGACAAACTGCGCCCAAGATCGTTTGCCAGGTGCTCGAAGGTTAAAAATTCCAGCACCCCCCAGGCTTTTTTCTCCATTTCTTTTCGGCTGGCAGTAGCGTGCAGTGCCATTGCCGGAACCAGTAAATTTTCAAGCACCGTCATGCGCCGAAAAGCGCGCGTTACTTGAAACGTGCGCCCCAAACCGGCGCGGGCAACCTGATAGGGCGGCAGGGTATCGATACGATGCCCGTTGAGGTAAACTGTGCCGGTGGTGGGTTTTAGCACGCCGTCAAGAATATTGGTGAGCGTAGTTTTTCCCGCACCGTTGGGGCCAATGAGCCCCACCAGTTCCGGCCCGTTAATTTCAAAGCTTACGTGGTTTAACGCTCGCAAACCGCCAAAATCTTTTACAACGTTGTTTACCGCCAGCTCAATCATACATCCCCCTCCGAACCCGCTAACCGTTTGGCTACCGTTTCTTCTGCCACCCCGCGGCGAGTCAATCGCTGAATGATGGGATACAGCAGACCGTTGTTCCAGAACCGCAGCGTAAGCATCAACAGCAGGCCAAAAAATACCAGTCGCCAGGTGGTCATATCAATTACCAGCGGGCCAATCTGCAATTTACGGAGCAGTTCTAAAATAAACTCAATGACAATGGCGCCAATGGCGGCTGCCAGCAGGCTTTCTAATCCGCCGATAACTGCCATTGCAATGACCAGACTCATTTGGGCAATCAGCAGGATATTAGGCGTAATCACCTGGATGTAGTGGGCATACACGGCCCCCGCAGCGGCAGCAATAATGCTGGTGATGGTGAACACTAGCACTTTGTAGCGCACAATATGCACCCCCAGCGCGGCAGCGGCTTCTTCATCTTCCCGGATAGAACGAATGAATAGCCCAAAGCGAGAGTTTGTCAGCCAATACATAAGGATCAGCGACAGTACAAACAGCAGCATCATTGTGTAATAGGGGGGGATTTTATCTACCGCGCTGAACCCGAAAATGCCATTGGGAAAGAGCGGTTGTAACTGCAAGCCATTGGGACCATCAGTAATGGCAATTTCAGCATTGATGGCAACCCGCACAATTTCAGAGAAGCCGATGGTGAATAGCGCCAGGTAAGTTCGGCGCAGGCGCAGTACCAGCCATCCAACAAGCAAGCCGAACACGCCCCCCATAAGGGCAGAGAAGA
>CAYPUV010000296.1:0-4028 GCA_964413895.1 uncultured Anaerolineaceae bacterium | reverse complement strand
GTGAGACCTCTGTGAAACTCTGTGTTACAACTTGCTTGCTGAATAGTTACAAAAAAATTAGAAAAATTCGTACCATTCGATGCAAGAAAATGGCGGTTTTGAAAACTACCCTGCGAAATCCTAAAGAACCAACGATATTTGCGCAAAGGTTTTTCCGTGTTGTTGAATGAAGTTAAGGCACAACGAACATTACTATGGTTGCAAGTGTGGGCTATATTGGCAATTGCCTTGCACATTGCGGCCTATGTTTTACCTGAAGAAATGGTGTGGGGTGTTTGGCCTTACACTGTTTTCCCCGCTGCCTTAGGTGTGACACTAGCCCTTGTGGTTGGTAGCACTGTTATCCCCATCTGGAATCGAAAGCTTCAACAGGTAATAGTATATTTGTGGGCGATGCTCCCCGCAAAACGTCACCGGCGGTTGTGGTTTGCCGCGTTGGCGCTGGCGACAATGCCGCTGTTCTGGTGGCTGCGCATTCGACATTTGAATTGGGGGGATGCCAGGGTACTGGTGAGCGGCCTATCGCAGCGAGATGCGCCGGTACTCTACAACTGGCAGGCTCCCCTGACAGTTTTTTTGCATCAGCGCCTCTGGGCGCTGGTAGTGAATCCGCTTTGGGGGTGGAATGTACAAACGGTGTATGCTTCGGTGAGCGTATTATGCGGAGGCGTGTTTGTTTACGTTGTGCTGATGTTGGCGTATGAATTGGGCCAAACCACGCTAGAGAGGGTGCTGCTGACAGGGATGGTATTTACCGGCGGGGCAATGCAGTTGTTTTTTGGTTACGTTGAAAACTACACAATTATTTCGCTGGGAATTGTGATTTTCTTATGGTTGGGCTTGCGCGTAGTCCGGGGACAAGCGCCGTTGTGGAGCGCAACGCTGGCGCTATCGTTGACAAACGCGTTCCACCCGTCAACGATTGTGCTGTGGCCCGCCGCGCTTTATTTAGCATGGCGACGGTACCGCGCGGACGATACGTTGTTTGCCGTGCTGCAATCGCTGGCGCTGCCGCCACTGGTGGTGGGCAGTAGTGTGTTGACGCTAATGGAACTGGGCAATCACGGGTTGGCGGCCTTTTTAGGGGACGACCGTCCGGGAGGAGGCGACCACATTTGGCTTGTTCCCTTGCGCCTGCAAATCGCCACCGAATGGCAGCGCTATTCGATGTTCTCTGGGGCGCATTTGCTGGATTGGGGGAACGAAATGGTGCTCACGTCTGTATTTGGCGGGGTAACGGTACTGGTTGTGGGCTGGATGCTGTGGCGCGCGAGGGGTGAATTGAGGCTGGATGACACGTGGCGAGATTCGGTGTGGTTTTTGGGGCATGCCAGTTTTTGGTATCTGTTGCTTACCTGGGTTTGGAACGCAGATTATGGCATTCGCAAAGATTGGGACCTGTTCAGTCCGGTGTCGTGGGGGGTGAATGTGCTGGCGGGAGTGTTGCTGGTGCGCTGGCTGCGGCGCGACCCGGATGCGCTGGGGCAGGCGACGATTCTCATTTTGCTGGTGGGAGGAGTACATACGGCGGCCTGGGTGTTGAGCAATGCGTTTGGAGTGGGCTGATGGAGAGCAAACGAGTTGTTTGTGCTTCCATTGCTATAAATGCATATCCCAAAGCGTCTCTTATTCCACGCGATTCCATTCCGGCAAATGCCGGATCACCAATATAATTGTTACCAGGGCTAACATCCATTTAAGGGGCAAGGATAAATTGAGGAAAATAATGCTCAACACCACGGCCAGCGGGATGGCAATGGTCACGGCGCGCGGTGAGTATTTTTTTTGAAATACACCCAGAAAAAATACGGCCCAGATAGGGATGACAAACGCAACTGTCCACGGCGACAGAATGAGAATCAGCCCCCCGGCAGTGGCCAATCCCATGCCGCCATGAAAACGAATATAAATGGGCCAGCAATGCCCAATTACCGCCAATGATCCGGCAAGGGGTAATGCCCACGGATTCCCCTGCATAACAAACAGCGCAATTCCATACGCCAATAATCCTTTTAGCCCGTCAATGACTACAACCGCCGCGCCTATCCACGGGCCGGCCTGACGCATTGTGTTTGTGCCGCCGGTGTGTCCGCTGCCCACGTAGCGCACGTCAGGTGCGCCAGCCAGCTTCGACGCGACAACGCCGGTGGGAAAGGCACCCATCAGATAGGCCACCAGCGCGGCGATAATTGGTTGCCAAATAACGCTTAGCATCGTGTTTTCCTGTCAATCATTTTTTGCAACGATCTACCTCTTTTAAACCCATACACTCAATCGACGCGGTAGAAGCTCAAAAACAAATTCCCGACCAGCCGTGCAGAGAACTTCGCCGTCAATGTGCGCCGGGGCGCCTTTTTCAACCGTAATTGCGATGCTCGGCGTTGTGGCCATAGTGATTGTTTTTTGATGAATATGACTGCCGTTGAAGGTACGGGGTAGTAAGTTCAGCACGCCAGCTTTAGACAGAGCATTGGCGTAGCAAATATCCATCAGACCATCATCAAGCTTGGCGTTGGGTGTTAGTAAAAATCCTCCGCCGGCTCTGGTTCCGTTGGCAACGGTTATCAGGGTTATTTCTTGATTAATGCGCGCGTTGTTGAAACGCAGGGTCATTTTGTAGGGCCAGCGACCAAACATCAACACTCTGAGAACCGACCAGAGATACATTAAAAACCCGTGCAAGTAGCGCCCTTTTTGTAAGTCTGCCACAACTTCGCCATCAAACCCAATGCCTGTGCCATTGCTGCACAACCGAGGCTGTCCATCCACTGTTACTCTGATGAGGTCAACCAATTTTTCTGAGCCGTGTTTTAGAACGCGGCAAGCATCTTCCACCTCCGGGGGAATGCCCAACGCATAGGCAAAATCGTTACCAGACCCCACCGGAATAATCCCCATAACTGCCGGGTGGCCCTGCTCGGCGGCGGCGAACAGGCCGTTTACCACCTCGTTGCAAGTGCCGTCGCCGCCCACCGCCACAATGCGCGCGTACCCATCCCTGGCCGCTTGCTGAGCTAACGCAATTGCCTGGCGCGGCTCGCCGGTTTTTACACTGTCGAAGGCTATATTTAAGTTTTTTAGAATGTTGTGGATTTGAGGTAATGCCCGTGCGCCCCGCCCTCTGCCCGCTTGAGGATTGATGATGACTTTTGTTTTCATAGAAGAGGTTCCTGTGACATCAGTATTATGGTAAAGAGATGGGGCAGTGTAACATAACGTCTGAGGAATGTCAATCAGATTTAAATATTGCTAGGCCGCTTTTAGGTCAGCCAGAATTTGCTGTTGGTGTTCTGGCTTGTCCACGGTGAGGTACAGATATTGAGGGCTGGTGCTGTTGTTGGGGTGGAGGGTTATGCGGATGGCGGGGCGAGGGTGAGGCCCGAAATACAGCCATCCGGTGTGGATTGTGTTGATTTGCCCAGATGTGAAAAATGTGTACCACCATCCAACCTCGGAAGCATGAGAGGGAAATACCCATCCTAGACGAGTGAACGGAATATTCACCATAATCACTCGCTCACGGGTTTCAAATGACTGAAAAAAGGCTGTTTCTTCCACAAAATAACGCTCTTTGCTGCCAACGGCAAATGTGCCAGAAACCCGAATGGGGATTTTGTAAGGAAATGGTAATGGCTGTGCGGAAATGTGCTCAACGTTCGGCCACTCATCCGGTTTAAACCGCAAATATCCTCGTTGCCGAACCTGCCAGATCAATAAAAGCAGCGCCATTGTAACCAAACCCAATGCAGCAAAAACGAGTTGCCCCCCTGGCAAAATACCCACCAGTGCCAGCATCGGTGTGGCAATGAGCAAAAGAACCGCCCATCGAATGAGTGTCCAGCCGAATAGATAATGGCGGTGCAGGTAGTACAGGGTCTGGTAGATTGTCCCTTCTGCGGAAATAGGATGTTTCACGGCTGGTGATCAATCCAGATGGTTGTGCAGCGCCGCGATTTGGGCTTCAATCGCTTTTTTCGCTGTGCCTCCGACGCTGTTGCGCCGTTCAACGGCTCTGGTGAAGTCAAGCC
>CAYPUV010000295.1:0-4029 GCA_964413895.1 uncultured Anaerolineaceae bacterium | reverse complement strand
GAATTTGTCGGGCAACCATTGGATACTCGATTAATATTCAACGCGACCTTTGCAGGTCACGGCAGGCAGTATAGCATAGTTTCGGCGGATGGGAAATTCAGCGCCGATAAATTTCCCGGCGGTGTCCAATTTGGTGAATCAAAATGAGCGATTCATCTTCAATTACCTGATAAAACACCCGATATGCGCCCACCCGCAATTTGTAAAAATCAGACAAATCGCCCGCCAGCCGTTGGTGCGGAAGACTGTCAAAATGTTCCGCCAACCAGTCAATCCGCTGCACAATTCGCCGTGCAACCGGCTTGTCAAGCCGTTTCAAGTCTCGAATAGCGGCATCCAATATCCGAACTTGATACATTGCCGTCAATCCAAATCGAGTTGCTGCACAATATCGTCAAAACTTGCACCGCGCTCGCCCCGTTCCACCGCAGCACGCTGGCGAATGAGCCGCTCTCTCACGTCCGGTTTGAGTTCAACCTCATCATCAACATCGAACACTTCCAACAATTTGCGGTCAATCACCGTCTCAATGAGTTGAATCAATTCTTCTTTTGTCATTTCATTCAACGAGGTTGCCATTTTTACACTCCGCAAACATTCATCACCAAAATTATAGCAGATTGGCGATGAAAAATCCATCACTCCCCAATTTCCAGCCAATCGACCGCCGCTGCCAGCGAGCGGGCATCCGGGTTGCGCCCGAGCCGCAGATAGCCGTCTGTGCTCTCTGCCGCCGTGCCGACCGCCGCGCCTTTCACCCCGATGAGCGAATAGGGCATCACCGGCACACCCGCCGCGCCGCCGAGCATCTCGAATCCGCCGGAGAGAAACGCGCCCGCGTCCGCGCCTTTGCTGCTGACCAGCACAATCTGTCCATCGGGGATTTGCGCCAGAAATTCGCGCAGGGCGGCATCTTCATACTGATTCGCCGCCGTGTCGAACCCTTTTTTCGTCACAATTGCACCATCGGTGGGATTGAGTACCATCACATTGATGCCCCGCCGGTGCGCCGACGCATCCACCGCGTCATCGCCATACCCCACCGTGACAAATGAGAAATCGGCGCTGCTGTTGATTTCCACATCGCGCGGCACAGTCAGCCCCGTTGTGCCGATGGCGGTCTGCGCGGGCAAAACCTCACGCGGCACGGCGGTATGGGCAAATTGCAGTTCGATGCGGTTCAGCCCCACCGAAAATGTCGCGGCGGGCAGGGTTGTCTCCAATACCTGCCAATCTGGCGCGAGCGGAAATTCACCCGCCGGTTGCCCGTTCACCCGCAGGGTCATCACCTGCCGGGGGGCGCCGGAATAGCTGAACGGCTTGAGGTGCATTTTCAGCGCGCGGTCGCCATCGCCGCGATACGGCACGAAGATTTCGGCGGTTGGCGCGGTTGCCCAATTGACCCCCGCACCCTCGAAATTTTCATCGCCTGCCCAGCCTGCGCCGCGATACGGCGCGCCTGTCCAATCGCCAAATTCCACCCGCAGCGGATTCGGTATCGGCGGCTGATTCACCCGGTACGCCGCCACACCATCGCCCGCAAGTGCCGGTTCGGGATCGAGCGGCAGCAGGTCGAATGCCAATTGGCGGGTCGCTGCAAACGTATCCTCATACGGCTTGCGCCCGGCAATCGGGTCGTGGATGACCAGATAGCGCACGTTGTACAGTGTCATCAGGTCGCCCGCCTGCTGTTGGGCTTTGGCGAGTGTGTCGGGGTCAACGGCGGGATCGGATTGGGGCAACTCTGTCTGCACAATTGCCTGAAATAGCGGGATATTTTTGTAATAATCGAATTTAAACGCCGGCGCGCGGGAGATATTGCCGCCGAGCGTCGGTTTTTGATGGACGGTTTGATAGTATTGAATCTGCGTCCGTTCCGCGCCAACCACCCCGAAACTGTTGCGCCAGCCGAGTGGCAATTGCAGCAGCGAAAAATCGCCCGCTTCCGCACCGATTTGGGCGTACACGCTCGGCACTTTCGCCGATGTGAGCGGCAGGGGGACGGAAATCTGGTCGAACAGGGCGAAAATCAACAGAACAACTGTGGCAAATGATAGCGTGAGGCGTGAGGCGTAAGGCGTGAGGCGTGATGACTTTGAACTTTGAACTTTGAACTTTGAACTCAAAATCCGCAGGATTTTGAACGCCCCGAACCCTGCCAGCACTGCCAGACTCAAGCCCAGCACCACCGAGAATCGCGCGGGGACGCGGTTGGCGCGGATGATGGGCAGCCAGTGCAGCAGCGCGAACGGCAGCGGAAAGGTCACATCCTGGGGGATACCCTGCTCGCGGAAAAGGTTGTCGAAGGGGAAAAGAAACTTGCCGCGAATTTGCAGCACGGGACCGAGCGTGAAAATGGCAAAGGTGATTGCACCTGTCACCCAAAGCTTCGCTTGCCGCCAGTGGCTCACTGCGCCGATGGTTGCCAGCGCCAGCACCCCGAAGCCCAAAAAGACGGTGTTCACATCACTGAATGGGGCGGTGCCTTCCTGCACCTGCCGCAGCCGAGTCGCCCAATCACTGCCCCACAGCGGGTGGAGCGCCGTCGGCGTGAACCAGCCGACCACATCCGCGCTGAGTTTGAGGCTTTCGCCCCAGCCGGTCAGGTCGAAATGCCCTGCCGTGAACGCCCGCAAAATGGGCAGCATCACCGGCGACCAGAGAATCGCGGCGGTGGCAGTCAGTAAAATGAGCCGCACAATTTTACACAGAGGGTCACTGAGGCTGCACCGAGTCCACAGAGATTTCTCTAAATTTTCTCGGTGTGCTCTGTGTGCTGAAAACTCAAACAGCAAAATCACAATCCCCAAAAAGAGCAGGAATACACCGAAGATCATTTCTGCCAGCAGACTCAGCGCGGCGAAAATACCCGCCAGCACGGGATTTTTCCAGCCCGGCTCGCGCACGGTTTTGATGAAAAAGAGGGTGAAAAAGGGGATGAATTCGGTGGAGACAATATCATAATGCCCCAACGCGGCGAAAATAGCGCGGCTCGCCAAAAAGGCATACGCTGCCCCGCCGATGAACGCCGCCGCGTGTCCGGTCGGAGTGCCGCCGGCGCGGTTGGGCAGCAGATAGCGGATCAGCAGGTATGTGCCGTATCCGCTCAGCACATACGCCAGCAAAATGGTGAAATTGCTCGCCAGGGTCAGATTCAATCCCAGCAGAATAGGCAAGCCCAACAGCGCATTTTGGAAATTGTAGGTGTACAGCACCAAATCAATCCCCAATGGGAAGAAAATGTCGGTGGTGTGCAGGGGCGACATCTGCAAATCGAGCAGGTTGTGTTTGAAACGCCAGATATTCCACACGAAAGTGGATTCATCGAACGCCCAAGTCGCCGAGCCGGGGAAAGCACTGCCAAAATGGAGCACCCACGGGAACGTGAGCAGCAGCGTCAGCAGGATATAGAGCGCCAAAATGACGAGTTGCAGTCGGGTTTGTTTCATACCGCCGATTATAATCATTTTCGGGCAAAATAAAAACCCGACTGCGCATAATTGGCTGTTGGGTTGGGGTTGGAAATGCAGTTTCACCAATGGAATTGCGCGATCATGTCATTGCGAGGCCCGCAAGGGCTGAAGCAATCCCCGTATTTATTGACTGGGGATTGCACCCATCCGGGCATTTTCAACTTCGCTACGCTTGCAATGACATGTCGTTGTGCAATTCAAGATTATTATTCTACATTTACATCCAATTCGATGGGCGCGGCGGTGAACCCTACTTTTTTGTGCGCGCCATCGCAGAAGGGTTTGTTGCCGGAATGCCCACAACGACACAGTGCCACCCTTGTGCCGGAGGTTTGCTGTTCGTTTCCCTCTGCATCGGTGAAGGTTGCGTTGCCAGCAATCCGATAGGGACCATTTTCTGCAGCGATCACTTTTATAGTTGCCATAATCTTTCCTTTCTGTTTTCAGATACCAAAATTATAGCATAATCTGTATCAATTCTCAATGTGTGTAAAAATTGGGCACGGCTGTTGCACCTGTGCCCTTTGGGTGCACTCCCCCCTTCCCCTGAGGGGAA
>CAYPUV010000294.1:0-4044 GCA_964413895.1 uncultured Anaerolineaceae bacterium | reverse complement strand
GATACTCAATGGCTTACTTCCCCGCCAATTTTACAGAACGTATGGTACACCAGCTATGTGTGAAAAAGGATGATATAGCCTCTACATAACTACCATCCATATTGGCACGTGCTTCTAATACAAGTGGGACAACTTCTCCAAAAACTCCACTTGCTGCCCCGATTGCAAAATCGCTTTCTGCCACATTCAGTGAAGTTTTCTCACCCGTAAAGTAGCGTTGAGCACCACTAACCATAACATTTGCTGCACCTGCCGCCCCAACACGTGCGGTACGCATTGCAAGATTTCCGCCTTGCAGCACGTCATACCCTTCTCCTAGCCATCCTCCACCGAGGGCATTCGGTACAAACACTCCCGGGGCACGTCCCCAATCATAGTCGTTGATTGACAACCCAACTTGTCCCAAAACATCTCCCGCCATTCCGGCTGTTCCGCTGACACCGGCACGCAGCATAAATTGTTTGGTCATCATCCGTTTGAGAAGCCATATAATACCATCCTCTGCCGCTGTTCCTGCAGACGTTGCCAGATATTCTGTGGCGCCGAAATATGCCACCCCTGCCGCAGCGAACGCTTTGACCGGTGCGGTGAGGTCTCCCGGTTGCATCTCATCCCAATTGGCAAATGAGTCGGGGCTTGTTCCCCGAACCTGGGGGCTGCCCACAGACGCCGGCGGGTCATACCACGTGTATTCATCATCCGGTGTATCTTCAAAGAGCCAATGCCCACTCGGATCTGCGAACCTGACCGGATTCCCCCGCACATAGCTGTACCGGTTCAAGTCCTGCGGGTTGGCGTAATCGGGAACGACGCTATCCGGCGAAATAAACCGCCCCAGCGTGGCGTCATAAAAACGTGCGTGGTAATCGAGCAGCCCGAAGCCGTCGAGGCGTTGCCCGGCCTGTGCCCCGAATGAGTATGAAATCGTAGTCGGTGGCGTCGAGGCCGCTGCTCCAGCGCTCGCTGCCGTAGGGATGGTGTCGGATTTGGTACACTGCGCCGTTGCTATCGGTTGTTAAGTTTGCGCTGCCAAGATGGTCGCTGTGGAAGTATTTTACCCCCGAGCTGTCTCGCATGGCAACCCTTCGATTGCACTCAGGGCAGGCCCGCTCATCGCCAAAGAGGCAGTATTTGGTCACGGCGCTGCCGGTCTTTTCATAATAGTTGCCGAGGTACACGGTTGTGACGCCGTCTTCGGTTTTCAGCAGGCGTTCCCCGTCGCCGTCGTAGGTGAAACTGACGCTGTGACCGGGCCAGGTGACACTTGCCAGTTTGTTTTCGGCGTTGAAGGTTTGGGCGTAAATTGTGCTGCCTACGGTGCGGGTGAGCATATTCCCGTTTTGGTCGTAGCCAAAACTGCCCAGCCCGGCGACGCCGGTCACGGCGTGGGGCCGGGCGGTCAGCGAATCCGCTCACCCCACCAGCTTTGACATCACCTGTGGCAGGTCTCGCCACCCGACCAGCGTCCCTTCCGCCAGTTGCCAAATGCCGTCACCGCCATAGACCACATACCCCGCCGCGTCGCTCTCACCAACCAGTTCCCGCCAGTATTTCAGGCCGTCAAAATAGCGCGGCGTCATCGTTTGCCCGGCTTTTATCTCCACCGGCACCACCGTCTCGCCCTGCTCCAGCAGACAATCTATCTCTTTGCCGGTTTTATTGCGCCAAAAATACGGATACCGGCGTTCGCCCGCGTTGAAATAGTGTTTGACAATCTCGTTGATGATCAGATTCTCAAACAATCCCCCCCGCAGGTAGTGGGTGGCAACCTGCGCCGCACTGCGAATACCGAGCAGCGAACACGCCAATCCGGTATCGTAAAAATACAGTTTCGGCGATTTTATCAGCCGCTTGTTGAAGTTTTTGTGATACGGCTGTAGCCGGTAAACGATGTACGAGGCTTCCAACACCGACAGCCACGCTTTGGCGGTGTGCGGGCTGATACTCGCGTTGCTCGCCAGGTCGGCATAGTTCAGCAACTGCCCGGTTCGCCCCGCACACAAACGGGTGAATTGAATGAAGGCGTTCAAATCCGAAATGTCTTTCAGCAGCCGCACGTCCCGTTCCACATACGTTTGAATGTATGCCGGGAAGAAATCGGTGGGCGGAATGTCGCGGTCGAACACAGGCGGATACTGCCCCGCAAAGATTGCCGCCTCCGGTCGGTCGAAGGTATGCCCGCCATCCGCCAGTTCCTGCATTGAAAACGGCAGCAAATGCAATACCGCGCTTCGCCCGGCAAGGCTCTGGCTGATTTTTTCCATCAGCAGAAAGTTTGATGAGCCGGACAGGATGAACCGCACCTCGCGCTCGCGGTCAACGATGGTTTGCAGGTACGAAAAGAGTTCCGGCGTGCGCTGAACCTCATCCAGCACCGCCCCACGGCTGAAGTTGGACAGGAATCCACGCGGGTCGCCGAGGGCCAGCAGACGCACGTCCGGGTCTTCCAGCGAAACGTAGGGCAACTGCGGGAAAAGGGCTTTGACCAGCGTGGTTTTTCCCGATTGCCGGGGACCGGTCACGGTGACCACCGGAAATTTCCGGCTCAGCGTTTTGATTTTTTCGCCCAGATGACGGTTGATCATTGTCTGCCCCTTGCTTCAAATACACTCTCCTGTCCCCAGTATAACAAATAGCGGACAAATATGCAATGGCGCTGCGCATTTGTCCGCTATTTTTGAAGTCGTAGTCGGTGGATCGGTGAAGCACAGCGGGTTGCCCCGCACATAGCTGTACCGATTCAAGTCCTGCGGGTTGGCGTAATCGGGCACAACCGAGTCCGCGCTGATGAAACGGCCGATGGATCTGTCATAAAAACGTGCGTTGTAGTCGAGTAGGCCGAAGCCGTCGAGCCGCTGGCCGGCCTGTGCCCCGAATGGGTATGAAATCGTAGTCGGTGGGGGCGATGCCGCTGCTCCAGCGTTCGCTGCCGTAGAGGGGTGTCGGATTTGGTGAACTATCGCGTCGAAATTTGCCCTGAGCGAGGTCGCAGGAAGGGCATTGTAGATTCCATCAGGGCAAAACTTGACTCATTCACTTATGACTGTCGCTGAAAGGCCACCGCTCTGCGTTCGGGATCATTAGCTACATTGTATACAAATAACCCAAAATCAAAATCTTCTTCTTCAACATAAGGAGTTGGGTCAAGCGAAGGGGGAATTAGACTGATTGGTCGAAAATATGTAATTTGACATACTTTCCCCCCTTTTTGTTTCACAGTAAGCCTCCGTCTTCTACAACATAGGTTCTCAAGGAGAACTTTGGACTCAGCAGTAAGTTCAACATTCTTCTCATTTGCTCGAAAATATAATGCGTCCTTATATCTGTATAAGCAGAGAATATGTCTTCCCATTTTAGAAAAAACGCCTTGAATTGAATTGATTGGGGGATCAAATTCATTATCTCTAGATCGAAATTCTAGATCACCCGTTTCGAAATCTAGAAATGCTAGTTTATCATATCTATTTTTAGAAAGAAGCAGGATCATGACACTTGTTTTTCCTCTATTATCTATCGCTCAAACCACCATTTGAGAAGAGGAACAAATAAATCTTCTCCACCAGGTGTAGCTGATTTTTCAATAATCGTTTCCCATGAATAATTTTTTACAGTCCTAAGATAATCGGCACTCGGCCCATATATACTATCATAACCTCTAATATATTTATTCCGAAAATAAATATAATCCCGGAGCGGACGAGGCGTCATCCCTTTATACAACACACCCAGTTCTCGCCGTGTGCTGTTCGCCCACCGGCCGACTCGCTCCGGGGACTGACCTTGAGCAAGCCGTGTATTCGCTTTGTCGGCGATAGAACGAACTTCTTGCTCGTAGGCTATCCGCAATTCATAAAGCCTTCGTAATCCGCGTACTTCATTCGTGCAATCGCCATCAGCGCAAGCGGGGGCGAGCAGATTCTTACCCCAATTCCACCCGGCGACCAATCCACTACCCCCCAGCTCAATGGCTGCCCCGGCGCCGAAATATACCACCCCTGCCGCAGCGAACGCTTTGACCGGTGCGGTGAGGTCTCCCGGTTGCAT
>CAYPUV010000293.1:0-4105 GCA_964413895.1 uncultured Anaerolineaceae bacterium | reverse complement strand
ACGAACCATCGACGATGCGGCCGGTGAGGCTTTTGATAAAGTAGCTCGCTTGCTTGAGTTAAATTACGCCGTGGACCCGGCTATTCAACAGGCAGCGCAAAATGGCGATCCTGCTGCCATAAAATTACCGCGTGCAAAAACCCAACATGCCTTCGATTTTAGCTTTTCTGGGCTAAAAACGGCGGTGCTGCGTGTGGTGCAGCGGTATGGCAACCCCCTGCAAAAGCCATCGGCGATCGCGCCGGGGACGAGCCTGAGCCAAAATTTGCCGGTGGCAGATATTGCGGCCAGCACGCAATGGGCCATTGTTGATGCATTAGTGCAGAAAACACGGGCCGCAGCAGAGGCCTTTGCTGTAAAAGAGGTGCTACTTGCTGGTGGCGTAAGCGCCAACCAGCTATTGCGAGAACAAATGGTGGCCGGGGTGATGTGTCCCGTACGGTTTCCGCCGCTATATCTCTGTACAGACAACGCCGCAATGATTGGCGCGGCTGCCTTTTGGCACTACCAGGCGACTGAATTCAGTGATTGGGATTTGGATGTGGTTCCCAATTTGAAGCTAGGTTAAAAGAACGGACCCGGCTTGACAAAAAACCAACTGTATTGTATGATATTTCACAATACAACAGCTTTCTCCTTTCTTGTTGTTTGCCTCCCCTCCTTAGTAGAAATTGCCCTGGATTTTAATCCAGGGCAATTTTTTCCCTGCTGATATTTGTGTCGCACCTGGCCACTGAAACTCAACCCGTGGGGTTTGGAATCACGTTATCGGGCGACTAAAATACAATGGGCGGTGTGATGTTGACTATTTCGCTGGTTCAGCATAGAATGCACAAGAAATTCGCTGAAAAACAAATGGGTGGCGGTTATGATTTTCAAGGCTGATATGAAGCGTACAATTTATGGGTTGTATGATCTTGATAGCATCGATCAAAGAATCATTGGTTATTTGCAAAAAAATGGGCGAGAACCATTTGCTAAAATTGCTGAGGAAATTGGCATTCCAGCGAGTACAGTCCGTGACCGGACAAATCGGATGCTGGCAAGCGGCGTAATAAAAATTGTGGCGCGTGTTAATCCTATGCAAACAGATCCGCGCGTAAAAGCGTCGGTGGGGGTTCGGTTGTCGGGGGGGCAGCACCGGAGTGTGGCCGAAGAAATTGCCGCGTTAGAAGAAGTTACTCATTTGGCAATTGGGGCCGGAAATTTTGATCTGCTAGTTGACCTGTCTTGCAAAGATAATGAGCATTTGCTGGATGTGATTTCAAAATTGCAAGAAATGCCACAAATTCAACATACAGAAACGTTTATTCATTTTGCTACAATAAAAAATGTGCTAGACAGTGGGTAGCCAACGGGACTGTTCTCTGTCAGGGAGTTGAGCGTAAATAGGGCAATAATAATTTATTGTGACTCTTTAGGTTTTCAGGGAGTTTCTCTGTAAAACGTGAGGCGTGAAACGTGAATTTGCTTGCCACGCATCACGTATCACGCTATTATCCCCATAAAATCCTGAAGACTCATTATTGTCCTGTTTTTGTTCCTTACCATCTAAACGGCAACCGAATTTTTTTTAGCGGGTTGCGCTTGTCAAATAGAGCGCGGTAAAACTGTGGGCGAGCTTCATCCCAGGCCGCAGTAACGCGCTTCAGTTGTTCTGTGGAAGTGGTGTGGTTTTTGCTGTACGTTTGCCGCACGTATTCCGTAGTAATCAAGGTGACCTCGGTTTTTACGGCCGGCAGCGTGCGTTGTAACTGCGTTACATATTCAAAAGATGTTTGCCACGGGTATTTCTTCAAACCAATCCAACTTGCCAGTTTCAACATTGCGGCATAGATGGCTGTAATTGATGGCAGGTCCTGAGGCATTGCAGTTTGTTTGGGGTGGTACTGTGTCCAAATCACCCACACGCCGCTGCCCAATATTCCCAATAATCCCACAATAAAAATAATATAGCTGGTTTGCTGGTTAACAGCCACCGGTCCCCAAAAAGGTAGTTTAATGATGAATGACCAGGACTGCCCTGCTGCCGAGGCGTTTCCGCCGGTGTCAATATCCTGCACCCGGTCGATGGGGTTAAATCCGTCTGAAGAAGGATTTGATGTTCCTGTCCCCTCCAGGCCTGAAGCTCCCTCAGTAAAGCGCGTAATTACAGGTTGGGCGGCGGTGGGTTCAAATTCAATCCAGCCGTAAGTGGGGAAAAACACTTCTACCCAAGAATGGGCGTCTTTGTTTTGCACCAAATAAGCTTGTTCCTGATTGTCTAACGTTTCGAGCCGCCCTCTGGCATATCCGGCAGCCATTCGCGCCGGAATACCCAGCGAGCGGAGCAGAACAATCATAGATGTGGCATAGTAATCACAATACGCCTGTTTCAGATCAAACAAAATATAATCCACTTTATCTCTGTTGGCGGGCGGAAGGGGAATACCTTCATTGTAGGCAATATTTTTGCGCAAATAAGCCTCTATGGCGGATGCTTTGTCGTATGGCGTTGGCGCGTTACGAGTGATTTCTTTGGCCAAATCGAAGACGCGCTGGGGGATGCCAGCGGGTAATTGCGTATAGCGTTCTTTTATCCAGTCGGGGTAGGTGGTTGTATCGGCTTGCAGTTGTTCTTTGGTGGCCACCGAGAACATAGAAACAACATGATACGACTCTTCTTTGCGCAGTCGACGGTCGCTTTCAATAAATGTAATCTCTTCGACCCACGGTTGTTTTTTCCCTGCCCAATAACTGTAGGGACTGTGTTTTGTTTGCTCTGGGGAAATGGGCGACACTTTTGCCTGAGCGCTGCGATCCAGTGCTACGGGGTCGGACAGGGCATATAACACAGTGGCGCCGCTTTTTAACAGCGTGTAGGTTTGGGTTATGGGGATTCTGGCCCTAAACAGGGGCAGGGAAATTTTTGCCTTGTTGCGTCCAAACGCCGCGCTCTCTGTGTCATTGCTCATCCATCTTTGGCCGTCGTAAGCATCATACACGGCAGCGCGCCAGTAACGCCCTGCCGGCGATTGCACCAACATTACAGGTTCTGCGGTGAGGGTTCTGGGGCCGCTGAGTGTCAGCGATTGACTGAATGTGTCTACCCCGGCCAGTGGGTCGGGTTTGTACTCTAAATTGGCAAACAGGCGATTCCACTGGCTTTGGGCGGCGCGCCACTCTCTATCAACCGCGCCGAATAGTTGAACCGTGTGTTTTTGGTCAATTGCTGGGGCGAACCAGGCCAATGCAACAATGACAATGGAGAAAATTAACCCTTCTCTTAAGAAATCAAACCGGATGTCCGGGCGAAAATATACGTGGTGAGCGCGCCAGCGTTGTTCATTTTCCATCAAGTTAAAACGGATAACGAGCAATAAGCTGAACAAAAGGAATGCAAATACGTAGGTCGATAGGTTTCGTGGGGCATAATGAAATACAATTAGAATGATTGTGCCACCTGGAACCACGGCTGCCCACACGTTTCGCCTGCGAAAAACAAACCAAATGGTTAAATATCCGGCCACCCAAACAATAAGGCCCATTTGTAAAATGAACATCAAGTTATCGTAGCTGACGCCTCCGTGAATGGCAACGGCAAGCCAGACGGTGATCCGTTCTACCAAATTATGCCAACGCATTGACCATGTTAATTGGGCCGGTAATAAGCGGCTAATCACCCAAAATGACCATGCACTGCCTATGATTACGCTGAATAAGTGAGACAGCAGGGCAGGCAGTAGACTGCGGCTCAGGAGCAATCCAATAACAATCACGCCCAGTCCCACCAATGGTATGCGGTTCAATTGCTCTGTCCACCCGGCGTTCCCTATAGTTGAAGCAATAACTATTACCAATGCTGCTGTAAGCAGGACAATGGACTTGTTTTCTTGTAATTGTAACCGTTTGTTCATAAAAAAACCTGAAAAGTAAAAATACACCGCTAAATTTTATGTACAGCTAAATTAGCAATTGTGGTTACGCTGTTTGATGATGCTATAAGAAATTTTATCAGGCTCAGAACCGGCGTCAAATTAGGATGCAATAAAATTGGGCAACATAAACGTTGGCAGGGCTGTTGCACCTGTGCCCTTTGGGTGCACTCCCCCCTTCCCCTCAGGGG
>CAYPUV010000292.1:0-4144 GCA_964413895.1 uncultured Anaerolineaceae bacterium | reverse complement strand
GCACACGGCTGGTTCATCTACCGCCAAAACCCGGTCAACTCACTACCGGAGCGCCGCAAAACAATTGACGCATTCAGCAAAATGGATTTCATCGTCACCATCGATGTGAGCCTGAATGATACCGCCTGGTTCTCTGATGTTGTTCTGCCAGAAGCTACCTATCTGGAACGCTACGACCCCATCAACGTGGTCGGCAGCACAGCATTCCTGCGTCAACCGGTGATTGATCCGCAATTTGAAAGCAAATCTGGACTGTGGATATTCAAAGAATTGGGCACCCGCCTGGGATTGGGCGATTACTTCCAATACAAAGATGAAGAAGATTACATCCAGCAACAAATTGCCCCGCTGAACATCACGTTAGAAGAACTAAAAAAACAAGGGTACTATCAAGCACCCGTTGCAAAAGAAACAGGGGCAACCGATACATTCACCTTCAGCACTCCCAGTGGCAAAATAGAACTATCATCTTCTTCCCTAAAAAACAACGGATTCACGCCCGTGCCCGAATGGGAACCCCCCACAGAAAATGAAGCCGACCAGTTCTACCTGCTTTCTGGCAAGGTAGCGCTACACACCCAATTTGCCACGCACAACAACAAACTACTTCACGAACGTCGGCCAAACAATCCGCTTTGGATACACACTAAACCTGCCGCCGAACGTAATATTAAAGATGGAGATAAGATTTGGGTGGAAAGTGATGGGGGCAAAGTAAAAACAGTGGCTCACGTAACAGAAGGGATCCGTAGCGATGCAGTATACATGATTCCGGGGTTTGGGCACGTTAGCAAAGGATTAACAACAGCCTACGGCGAAGGCGTGAGTGACAGCGATTTGCACCTGACATTTACCGACCCGGTTTCTGGCTCGCAGGCGCTGAGTCAAACCTGTGTACGAGTAACCAAAGTGGAAGAAGAAAAAAGTTAAATTGTCGCCAGCGGTCGTTCATTATATGACCACCAGGAGTAAATTATGGCTAATCCACCAAATGAAAACACCGCAGCGCACACCAAACGATACGCATTCGTCATTGAGTTAGATCGCTGCATTGATTGCGAAGCGTGTATGGTTGCCTGTTCAATAGAAAACCATGTGCCGATTGGCAAGCATCGCAACTGGGTAATCAATACGCCTGTGGCAGGAAGCTTCCCCAACCTGCAACAAGATTACGTCCCCGGAAATTGTATGCACTGCCAGGACCCACCGTGCGTAAACGCCTGCCCCACCGGAGCCAGCTATCAACGTGAAGACGGGCTGGTGCTTATTAACCAGGATGATTGCATTGGTTGTAAATACTGCATTGCCGCGTGTCCATACGACGCCAGGTACTATGATGAAGAAAGAGGCGTGGTAGATAAGTGTACCGCCTGTGTACATCGTCTTGATGCCGGGCAACCACCCGCATGTGTAGAAACGTGCATTGGCGGCGCTCGACACTTTGGCGATATTAACGACCCTAACAGTGATGTGGCCAAATTGTTGGCCACCGGCAAAGCCAAACCATTCCACCCGGAAACCGGCACCGGCCCTATGATCTTCTATATTGCTTCTGACCCACGCGCACTGGAGCTATTACCCGTAGATAAAAACTCTGCGGAGTTGACCCACCTGTGGCAAAAGTTTGAGCAGCCGGCTGCGGCAGCCTTGCTCGGTTCGGCAGTGTTGGTAACAGGCGTAGCATACAAAAAAGCCCACGAAAATGCCAAAGAACACTTTGCTGAAGTGGAACGAGAACTGGCAGCAGAACACGCCACAGATGCTTCTGCAACCCCACAACAGGAGGATACCAATGTTAATGCCTGATGGGAGTATTGTTCGCTATAAATTTGTGCAGCGCGTGGGACACGCTATCAATGTAATCGCATTCCTGACGCTGTTGACAACCGGGCTGTTTCTATTTTTCTCGCCGTTCTCGGCTCTTGGCAGCCATGCTTCTCGAACTATCCACCGCATTGCTGCCATCCTCCTCTTTGTCGGACCGATTATGTATTTCATCACCGACCGGCATGACATTTTGCATCTATTAAAAGCGTCTTTTACCTACAACAAAAACGATCTGATATGGTTAATCAAAATGCCATTCTACTTCGTTGGTTTAGCAAAAGGATTGCCCCCTCAGGGTGAAATTAACGCCGGACAACGTGTGCATCATGCGCTGACCGTTATTTTCTACAATTTAATTGCTCTCTCTGGATTTGCACTGTGGTTTGGTAAAACCAATCTACCCCACGACGTTTTCCTGTGGATGCTGATGTTGCATGACATTTCTATGGTCATTTTAACCGTACTGATGGTGGGACATATGTACTTTTCCTTTGTGTACGGTGCAGTAAACAACATGATTACCGGTAGAATCAGCGCCACCTATGCCCATGTGGAACATCCATTGTGGGTGGAAGAGCTAGAGCAAAGGCAAACTAAGAAAGCGGGGACAGAATGAAACGACAAAAATCCGCAATTACCATTGCTGTGCTGCTTGTGACAATGAGCGTAATTCTCACAGCTTGCGGCGATGCACCCATCACACCGATGGCCACCGCTCCAGCCGCCCCAACCGATACACCCACGCACAGTTTTAACCTGAGCGCCCCAAATTTAGAGCGAGGTCATCAAGTATACATTGACAAACAGTGCGTAGCCTGTCACGGTAAGGTTGGGCAAGGTGGCATAGGCCCAGTTTTAGCAGATTCATCGCTGCCGTTCGACAGGTTTGTACACGCTTTACGCACCGCCATTGCTCCCAAGCCTAAATATAACACCGCAGAACTCCCAGACCAGGACGCCTACAATGTGTACGCCTGGTTGGAATCTTTAGCCAGAGCAGACGTGGCACTGCAACCCCCCGTTGCACCCAACCTGGCAAAGGGGGAAGTGTTGGGAATGACTCTCTGGACAAGTTATGAGTGCGACCAATGCCACGGCACATTCGCGCAGGGCAGTACCACCGCCCCCACATTGGCGCACGTCTCCTACCCTTACGAAATGGAGCGCGCCAAAATGCGCCAGACGGAAGACAAAATTCCACAACACACCACCGAACACATCCGCGATGTGGTATTAAAACGGCTTTACAAATGGTTGCAAGAAGGGGCAAAACCGCTGGGCGGATGTTGATACCAATCCCAAAGGTGGGTACAACAGGCAAAAGAAATTGAAGCTTTGCAAGTAAATGGCTGAAACAACGGGGTATTTTATGCCTTTACCCGTTGCATTGCTCGACGTCGACGCGAAAAAGCCATCAAAAATACAAAAATGCCCGCTGCCACAACCAGGTCGAACAACAAAACACCCACAGCGGCCAGTGGCCCGCCACGGTCGAAAATCTGACCAAGCAACCACGGCAAGAACATTGCTCCCCCGCCGGAACCAACAAACAGCCAACCGGTCACCTGCCCGGTCAGCGTCATCCGCCGTTCCCCAAATGACATCACCGTGGGGAAAACGGATGCCAGCGACAACCCCAGCCCAACAGTTCCCAGCAAAACCGCTCTCACTGAATTGGGCCACAGCAGAATAATTGCCAGGCTCGCTACCCCGCCGATCAGGTCGCTTGCCAGTATGCGGCTGGGGCGAAATCGAGTCGATAGCGGGATACCCAACAAACGCCCCACGGTAAACGATCCCCAAAATGCCGCCGTGAGATAAGCGGCCTGTGTTTCATCGGTTAGGCCCAACGTTAGCACAACCGTGTAAATCCATCCTCCAAAACCAACTTCCGCACCCACGTACAAAAACAAAAACAACGTCAGCAACAATACCAGCTTGTAATTCACTTTTTCTGTTCTGCCTTCACCGGCAAGCGTCTGCCGCTGCGGGTTGGGGGGGCTGGGCAGGCGAGCCAACCAAAGCGCAAGCGGCAGCCCAACCAACGCCAGCAGCCAGTAGGCCCACCGAATACCACCGCGGTGGACCATCACTTGAGCAGCCACGATGGGTGAAAAAAACGCCCCCAAACCAAAAAAGAAGTGCATCGTATTCATAAATGGTCCTACGTTTTTTCGATGCACCCAAACCAACAGGGTGTTGCTCCCTACATCCAGTGCCCCCTCGGCTATCCCCAACACAAATAATACCCCAACCAGTAATGCCAAAGCCGAAATAACAGGCACCAGGACAAGCGCAAAGACGACAGTCAGGAGCG
>CAYPUV010000291.1:0-4172 GCA_964413895.1 uncultured Anaerolineaceae bacterium | reverse complement strand
TGCCTACGAAGTATCTAATGCCGACTTCGCCGCCTTTGTTGCGGCCACCGGCTACCAAACTTACCGTGAACAGCAAAATAGCCCCCAAAACTGGCAATGGGCATTCACCGAAGGGAAAGAGAATAACCCGGTGGTGTTTGTAACCTTTTTTGATGCCCAAGCCTTTTGCCAGTGGGCGGGCAAGCGGCTGCCCACCGAATTTGAATGGGAGAAAGCAGCTCGTGGCCCCGATGGGTTCCTTTTCCCCTGGGGAAACACCTACGACCCTACCATGCTCAATGGCAAAGACAGCGGCCAACGCCGAACCCTACCGGTTGGTACATTTCCGGCAAACCCGTATGGATTGTTTGATATGGCAGGTAACGTTAAAGAGTGGGTTAACTCAGCCTACCAGGCGTACCCCGGCAGCGACTATCAAGACCCCTTTTATAGCCCCGATAATCGTGGCTTGCGTGGCGGCGGTTGGTTTGATGAGGAAGCATTTGTTACCACTACCAACCGCAACGGCGGCGACCCCAATATTACTGCCAACGACGATATCGGCTTTCGCTGCGCCAAAGACAAAGAATGAGGCAGGGCAATTACAAAACCAAAGTGTCAATGATTAGGGCAAGCTTGCAGTCATCCGCCCTGTTTGTTCGTTCGCCAACTCGCTGGATCGAAAGGAGGAAAGCCTATTGCAAAAAATCTTCGATAATGAATAAAAGCGCAGTTTATCTACTAAAGGAGGAGACACAAGTGAAAAAACATCTGCTTAAATTCGTCGTGTTGATTGCTATTTTGATGTTGATCGTTCCCACAGCCGCTATCGCTGCCCCCCCCGCACAGGAAGGCGGGCAGGATTATATCGTTGTGGCTGATGATTGGCTCAGTAAACTGGCCGACAAATTCCTGGGCGATATTTTCGCCTACCCGGCAATTACCTACTACACCAATCAGAAAAATGCCGCAGATAGTAGCTATGCAAAAATTAAAAACTCTGACGAAATTGAAGTTGGTTGGAAAATTTACATTCCCAGCCCAGAAGAAGCGCAAGCATACTTTAACGCACAAACCTCCACGGCGGGCGTAACCAGTGGCGACACGATTAAAATCGGCGCCCTGGCGCCGTTGAGCGCTCCGGGGTCAGTTACCGGCGGGGCGGCTATGAAAGCCGCTTTTGAAATTGCCGTGCAAGAAATTAACGATGCCGGCGGCGTGTTGGGCAAACCTGTGGAGCTGATACTGGTAGACACCGAAGGGCTGCCAGAACGAGGTACAGCTGCAATGGAACGCTTGATTGACCAGGAGAAAGTTGTGGGTGTGGTCGGCGAATATCATAGCGCCGTTGGGTTAACCGCAAAAGAAGTAGCCCACGCCAAAGGTATTCCCACCATCTTTGCTGAAACCTGGAACGACAAAATCACCTCGGTACAATATCCCGAAGTCTTCCGCATTGCGCCGGTTTCTTCTGTGGTATCTGCCGTTGACGCTGAATTTGTCGCCTCACTCGGCCTGAAAAAAGTGGTCATCGTCAGCGAAAATACCGGTTACGGAATCCCTGCCGCCAAAGACACCGAAAAATTCTTGGGCGAAAAAGGTATTGCTGCCGTGTCGTTCTTTGCCGACCTGGGCACACAGGACTTTTCTGGCATCATCGAACGGGTGAAAGCGGAAAATCCAGAGCTCATCTGGGTGCTGGCAACCGGCGAAACCTCGTACAATTTTGAAGAACAGGCCGCCGAAGCAGGCATCGGCCCGCAAGATGTGCCGATGGTGTGTAACCAGGTAGCGGGCGACAGCGAAGCCTATTGGGCAAACGTACCCGATGGTAACCTGTGCTTCTATCGCCGCATTGGGCTGCCCAAAGCCAAATACACCGCCGCTACCACCGCCTTTGAAGCCAAATACATCGCCGCCACCGGCAAATCCAGTGCAGAATCATACGCCATGGAAGCCTATGACTCGCTGAAGATTATGGCACAAGCCATCAATGAGGCTGGTTCTACCGACCCACAGGCAGTTATCAAAGCCATAGAAAACATCAGCTATGATGGTGTTTTGGGCAATATCACCTTCCCCTATGGCACACAAAACCCTATTCCTGAAGGCACCGACGCGAAATGGTGGCATCAATTCCCCAACCCCGCTATCACCATCGTGCAGTACACGGAAACGGGACAACAATCATCGGATGCAGCGACTGTCTTCCCGGCAGAGTACAAAACCGCCGACCCTGTACTACCGTAACATTTGGTAACGCTGAACCAAAAACCTGACGGGTTTCACCTGTCTTGACTGTAGGAAAACCCGTCAGGTTTCAGGAATTCTCGTTATGGGATTTTTTGCGCGACTGAAATCATCCCAACCAAACTAAAGCTGCGAAGCCCACCTGTGTCAGCTTCTTGATAAGCTTGTGCGAGCAGGCTTCGCAGCCAAAGTCTCTGTCTGCAAAGACAGTTTTGGCAGCATAAAAATGAGATTTGCCGGTCAGGTTTTTACCTCATTGATCAACACTGACAAAACCTGTTTGCAAGGATACGCCTATGGAACATGCATCAATTTTCTTCTATACCCTGCTGTGGATAGTCGGCTGGGGCGCAGTGGGCGGCGTTGTCAGCCCCCGCATTTACGCTCGCAAAGACCTGGATGTCTCGCAGGTAGGGCTGGTGGGAACGGCAATAGGGGCCGCCGGCGGCCCCATCTTTTTGATCCCTTTTTGGTATTTTACCCCCAACCTGGATTGGCGCTGGGTAGCCGTGCCCGGTATTATCGTTCTGGGTATTTTTATCGCTGCTTTTGCCAAAGCCGACCCCAATAACTTTTGCGTAGCTCGGAGCGACTACCTGACCACTCAGGTTGCCAACGGGTTGGTAATGGGAAGCATTTACGGTTTGATGGCACTGGGGCTGACCTTGATATTCTCCATTTTAGGCGTGGTCAGTTTTGCGCACGGCGAATTTTATATGATTGGCGGGATGGCGGTTTATTATTTGGGGACGGTCTGGTTTCCCGGCTTAAACCCACTGTTCAGCATTGCCGGCGCGGCGATTATCACCTTCTTGATCGGTGTCATCTTCGAACTCATCTTCTTGCGGGCAATGAACACCGGGCAGGTAGAACGTCCCGGCGAATACGCCATTTTGGTTACATTTGGGCTGGCCTTTTTTCTGCAATATCTGGTCCTGGCTGTGGTGGGTGCAAATCCCAAAAAAGTTGCCCGTTTTGTGCAATATCCAGATATAACCATTCCCGCCGGGTCAGAAATACCGCTCTTAAAAATGAACGTCCGCACAATTTCCTTCTTTAATTCAATAACGATTTCCTCAACCCGTATCACCGCCGCATTAATTTCGCTTGCTTTGTTGGGCCTTTTGATGTGGTTTCTGTATAAAACGTGGACGGGCAAAGCGTTGCGTGCCGTCAGTCAGGACCGGCAAGCAGCGGCGGTCACCGGCATCAATCCTAACCGCATGAACACCCTGGCCTTTGCGTTGGGGGGCGCGCTGGCAGGTCTTTCGGGTGCGTCGCTGGTGCAGGTGTTCTCGTGGGTTCCCTGGGTGGGGGTGCTGGCTTCCGCCCGGTCATTCGTAATTATTGTGCTGGGCGGTATGGGTTCCTTGCCCGGCGCGTTCATCGGTGGGTTAATTGTGGGATTGGTGGAAACTATTGGCGCTGGCTGCGTGCCCGACCCCCAACGCGCGGCGGCGTACATTCCTGCTTATGGGATGGTCATTTTGGTGATTGTTTTACTGCTTAAACCAACCGGGCTGTTTGGGAGGGAGCTATGAGCAGAAGAAACTGGTTGGTTTGGGGATTTTCTCTGCTGGGGATTATACTTTTGGTTGGCTTCCCCTTTTTCTCCCCTAACGACTACATTATGCACGTTGCCATCATCGCCTTCTTCTTTGCCATTCTGGCCTCCAGTTGGTCGCTGTTGGCGGGGTACGCCGGGCAATTTTCGTTTGGACATATGGCCTTTATGGCAATTGGCGCGTATTCGGCGGGGCTTTACAGCAAATTCATTCGATTGGGAACCACCCCCACCGGCATCTGCACCCCGGAAATAAAAATCGGCAATTACTGGCTATTTTTCATCAACGCTTATGGCGATAATTGCCTTGATATTGCCAAGAAAACAATGCCCATCGGAACGATCATTTATCGCCTCCCCCCCTGGCATGGCATAATAT
>CAYPUV010000290.1:0-4190 GCA_964413895.1 uncultured Anaerolineaceae bacterium | reverse complement strand
GAAAATGTAAACATTTTGGTAGCTAAAGGTGAATATTTGGTTAAAGAACTGGAATTTGGCAACACTGGTAGCACATTCCCGCAAATGACACCCGTCACCCTTAAAAGGTGACATTCCCCACTTTCACAAATCCTTCAAAGCGTATAAAATAACTACCAGTGGCGCGTAGCGGAGATATTCAAATGTTCCAGAAAACAACAAAACGGAAACTACTTTTCCTGCTGGTAGTGGGGTCTTTGGCGCTGTTGTTGACCAGTTGCACAACCGCGCAAGCCGAAATCCTGCCGTATATTGATTTAACCCAGCGTGATCCACTGCCAGCAGTTGCCCCGGCGCAGGTACTACCCCTCAGGCTGGCAGTAGCGGCAATTATTTCGCCGCAGGGCACGGCAGAAAGCTACAGTGACCTGGCAACCTATTTGAGCAAAAAACTAAACCGCCCGGTAGAACTGGTACAACGCCGTACCTATGCCGAAGTGAACGACCTGGTAGCACAAAACGCAGTTGACCTGGCATTTGTCTGCACCAGCGCCTACGTTGCCGGACACGACGCCTTCGGTATGGAATTGCTGGTTGCGCCGGAAGTGAACCATCAACAGGTGTACTATTCTATTTTGATTGTCCCGGCTACCAGTGACGCCAACTCCATCGCCGACCTGCAAGGCAAAATATTCGCTTTTACCGACCCCATCAGTTACAGCGGGCACGCTTACCCCACCTATTTATTGCAACAACTGGGAACAACGCCCGATGAATTCTTCAACCGCACTTTTTTCACCTATAGCCACGATAAAGCCATCGAGGCTGTTGTCCAGGACGTTGCCGATGGGGCAGCAGTAGACAGCCTGGTACTGCGCTATGCAATGGAACGCGACCCGTCCTTGGGGCAGAAAATCAGAGCCATTCACCAATCGCCGCCCTTTGGCATTCCTCCGGTCGTTGTCCCTCCCAATTTATCCCCTCGCTTGAAAGTGCAACTGCGGCAAATTCTGCTCGACATGGCTGAAGACCCGGATGGGCAGCAAGTGCTGGCTGAGCTTGGCTTTGACCGTTTCTCTGTCTTAGACGATAACGCCTATAACTCTGCGCGAAAAGTCATTCGCGCTACAGGAGTGGGTGTCCAATGAGCACCCTGGCAGCCGTTTTGAGCAACCATCCTCAGTTGCAGGCGCGATTGCAGCGCCTGTGGTCGGTGATAGGGAGCGTCAGCGTCCGCGCCAAAATTATGGGAATTGTGCTTACCCTGACCCTGGTACTGGGGTTTGGCGTAACCTGGCAGGTGCGCGTGATGATGAACCGGACACTCATCGGGGAACTTGAAGATCGGGGACAGTCGCTCATCAATGACCTGGCAGCGCGCAGCGTTGACCCTATCCTGCTCAACGATACGTTTGCCCTGCACGAACTCCTCACCGACACGTTGGCCAATCATCCTGATGTGATCTACGTTTTTGTGATGGATCAACAGGGACACATCCTGGCACATACCTTCGATAACGGATTTCCCACCGCAGTGCTGAATGTTAACCAACCCACCAACGACGGTCAGATCCACGAGTTTCATTATCTGAGCAACGAAGGGCGCATCCACGACTTTGCCGCCCCTATTTTTGAAGGACGTTCCGGTGTGGTTCGGGTGGGGTTGAGCGAAACCCGATTGCAAGGCGTGATTAATGCCGTCACTACCCAAATGCTATTCACCACACTGGTGGTGGCGCTGGTGGGGATGGTCGCCGCCAGCATGCTGACCTGGCTGCTTACCCGTCCCATTCTGGAACTGGTAGAAACCACTCGTCAGATTGGCGCCGGGAATCTGGACGTACGTGCCTCACACTGGGCCGATGATGAAATCGGCACATTGGCAGATGCATTCAATCAAATGGTGGTAGATCTACAAACCAGCCGTCAGGCCATCGACGAAAAAGAAGCCTCCCGCACCCGCTTGCTGGCTAAACTGATTGACGCCCAAGAAGAAGAACGGCGGCGCATTGCCCGGGAACTGCACGATGACGTAGGGCAAGCGCTCACCTCCATTATGGTGGGCATTAAAGTATTACATCAGCTTGATAAGCAAGACGCCGTGGCTGCCAAACAGGCCGAATTGCGTCAGGTGGCCGCCGAAACGCTGAAAGATGTGCGTCTGCTCAGCCGCCAACTGCGCCCAAGTGTACTGGATGACCTGGGACTGGTGGCAGCGTTGGAACACTATGCCACAGAATTTGTGGCGCGTTATTCAGAGATGACCGTTGACATGCATTGCAACATTCCCCGACGGCTGTCTACCCCCATCGAAACCTCACTGTACCGCATCATCCAGGAAGCAATGACCAATGCTGCCCGGCACGGACAGGCACACACCATTAGCGTGCTGCTTTCGCAGCGGGACGGGCGCGTGCAAACAATCATCGAAGATGATGGGCACGGGTTTAACCCGGAAGTCGCTCGCCGCGCCGGCAACAGCGTAGGTTTACACAGCATGGCAGAACGCACCGAATTACTGGGGGGAACATTGACTATCGAAAGCAGCAGTGAGGGGACATCTGTCTTCATCGAGGTGCCGGTGTGAATACCACCGCCATTCGCATTTTTTTAGCCGATGACCATGCCGTGCTGCGCGCCGGGCTGCGGGCCTTGCTCAACACCGAACCTGATATGGAAGTGGTGGGTGAAGCCGGCGATGCCCACGACTGCGTGCAATTGGTTTTAAATTGCCGACCGGATGTGATTTTGCTAGATATTAATATGCCCCACTGCAACGGCCTTGAGATTCTCCCCAAGCTGCGTCAAACCGCGCCAGATTGTCGGGTACTGATTTTAACAATGCACGATGATGCCGAATACTTGCGACAGGCGCTGGCAGCGGGCAGTTCCGGCTACATCCTCAAACAATCCGCCGACACCGAGCTACTGTCGGCAATCCGCACCGTGTACAACGGTGGCGTGTTTTTGCACCCTGCACACGCGCGAATCCTGCTGGAAGACACCCTTGCCCAACCCCCCATCCCCGTTGCCACAACCGATGACCCCCTGACGCAACTGAGCCAACGCGAGCAAGAAGTACTGCGCCTGATTGCCCTGGGACACACCAACAAAGAAATTGCCGGAATGTTGTATCTCAGTGTAAAAACAGTAGAAACCTACAAAGCTCGAGTGATGGAGAAACTCAACCTCAGAAGCCGGGCAGCCCTGGTACGCTTCGCCCTGAAACACGGCCTGCTGGATGAAGCCCTGTAATGTAAGGGAATTCCCTTACAAATTCCTGCCGATTCTCCCCACACTTTTCCAAAGTTAACGGGATTCTCCCGCTACAAACTTCTTCTCCCCCGTACTATACTTTAATCAGTGAATTGGATAACCTTCTCTCCGAGTTTGTGCGCCTACGGACATCATCAGTCTATGGCAGCAAACCGCTGTCCCCCTGGAGACAGCCGGGGCAAGTATGGAAACGCACTTGCCTGCCAATTTCGCAAAGGAGACAGACAATAGACGTCTGTCTTTTTATTTTTCCCAATCAGGAGAATAGCGTATGAAAAAACAATCATGGTTGATTGGACTGCTGTTGCTAGCTGTTGCGGTATCGCTGTCTGCCTGTGTGGGAGCCACAGTCGCCCCCACTCCCGTACCAACTGTTGCCAATAGCAGTTCAAACGCCGATTACTGGCGCCTGGTGCAGCAAGCACAAGATGCATACGCCAGCGCCGATTATGATTCCGCAATGGCACTGGCGCAGCAAGCCCTCGCCACCAACCCCACCGACCCCACCGCGCTTGATCTCTACCGGCAAACCAGCATCGCCCAGGCAGGCGACGCGTATTTGACCAACCTGCCCGATCATCGCTACCGCCTGCCGGTTGACGTTTTTGTGCGTGACCGGGTGAACCACAGTAAAGATTGGTTTGTGGTTGACGTGCGCGAACCGGATGAATTTACCAAAGGGCACATTGATGGCGCAATCAACATCCCCCTGCGCGAATTGCTGCACCATCTTGACGAATTACCCAACAGTAAAACCGCGCCCATCTTATTCTACTGCCACTCCCAAAAGCGTTCCACACCCGCCATCGTGCTTAAGAACCAACCTGGGTAAAGTAAAGCTTTTCACCTGGAAAGGAGAGATGCGGCCGTAGGAAACTGGGGTAGGAAAAACGGTGGTTCCACGCCCGGGACCCAGACCACCCCCGGGCCACAGA
>CAYPUV010000289.1:0-4216 GCA_964413895.1 uncultured Anaerolineaceae bacterium | reverse complement strand
AAAAGCAAGATGAATATCCAACTGGAATCCTTCATCATTTCCGAAACGCCGTTTAAAGATGTTAAACGCACGTTTGCCGGTGGAAAGCATTCGTTGGATGACTTCACCGACCATCACGTACTTTTCTTCGATGCAACGTTGCACTTTATGGACACGCTTTTTGACAAAATCTAGGGCAGCACTGTCAAAAACCAAAATCTCAACGATGAATTAACGTTATTACGCTGATTTATCGCCACAAATCATCACCGCAGAAATCGTGGAAGATTTGCAATCGGCGCTGGAACAGTTCGCGGAAATTGTCGATGATTTGGGAGAGTTTGACTGATAAAAATGAAAACAATCGTATTAATTTCGTGCGTTAGCAAAAAACTCGCGCACCGTGCCCCTGCTGCTGATTTGTATATCAGTCCGCTGTTTCGAATGAATCTGGCGTATGCCTGGAAACTCCAACCGGATGCGATATATATTCTATCCACAAAATATGGGCTGCTTGAACCGGATGAGGTTGTCGAGCCATACGATGTCACGCTGAACAGTATGCGTGCTGTCGAGGTAAAGGCTTGGGCGAAAACTGTGCTGGAACAATTGCAAGCCAAGACAGACCTCAAACAGGATAAGTTCGTCTTTCTGGCTGGTGAAAAATATCGAAAATATCTGTTGCCCCGGTTGGCTCATTATGCGATTCCGTTAAAAGGTATGCGCATTGGGGAACAGTTGCAGTATTTAAAACGTTCGCTGGAAAGTTAAGATGACACAACTTTGCGATGAAATCCATCACTTGTTTCACCGGCAAAAACGGTACCGGTTCCCTTTTGATATTGCTGAATTTCCATCAAACGGCATCTATATTTTGTTTGAAGAAGGTGAGACCGGGCACGGCGGCGACCGTATCGTCAGAGTTGGCACACATACCGGCGAAAACCAACTGCGTTCACGGATAAAACAGCATTTTCTCAACGAAAGATAGGAGTATTTTTCGGAAGAATATCGGACGGGCATTGTTAAACCGGCGACAAGACCCGTTTTTGGCGTGGTGGGACAAAGATTTAACAACCAGAAAAGCCAAACAAAAATACGCTACGCAGATAGATTTTGAAAAACAATTGCAAGTAGAACGTGAAGTGGCAGAGTACCTTCACGAGCATTTTTCGTTTGTGGTTTTCGAGGTGACGGACAAAGAACACCGGTTGGAATTAGAATCTAAAATTATTTCGACTGTATCTTGGTGCGAGGATTGTTACTCATCCGAACAGTGGTTGGGGTGTTTTTCCCCGAAGGAGAAGATTCGTCGCAGTGGGTTGTGGCTGGTAAATGAGTTGTACAAAACACCTCTAGCAGAGGCGGATATGTTCTGGTTGCGACAACGTTTAAAATAGCCCGCCTGCATTTTACTCGGTACTTGTTTCCGGCGGGGTGAGGTCAATGCGGAAGCGTGCCAATTCTTCCTGTGACGGGTTGCCGTCAAGCCGCTCACGGAGAAATGCCAGTAAATCCTCTTGCCGGGGCTGCCCAAAAACAAGCCGGTAGGTTGCCAAACTGCGATGTAAATCTCCCAAACATTCTCGGTCTCGGCTTAACGGCAATGCGGGAATATGGCGGATAATTTTGTGGGTTTTGTGTCCGTCCCCCGGTTCAAAAATCCAGTATGGGGTCAGTTGATTTTGCCCGTTTGCATATCTCGTTTGAGCTTGCTCAAACATTAGTTGCCACGGGTCGCCCAACGCGGGAAAGGTGCCGTCAAAAGTTGTCAACGGGAAGACTTGTGCCACGTTCCGGCGAATGACATGCCCCTTATAGCGATGGACACGCCCCTCTCGTTGTTCCAAATCAACCGGATTAGCCGGTAAATTCCAGTGATAAACTTGATGACAATATTGGTGGAAATCCAGTCCCTCTTGCCCCACCGATGTTGTTGCCAAAATGAAAGGACGGAACGGTGAGTTAAAGGCTGTGCGGACCTGTCCGGCGCGCAACTCTCCTTTTTCGCCGTCACTTTCATCGCCAAAGCGAAGCGCGAACCGGCAACGGATTTTTCGGGTTCGCAGCGGTTCCGCTTCATTGGGGACAATCTCGTCCACATTTAAACTCGCTGTCCGAATGGATACTGCCTTTTGCATTTCATCAGCTGTTTCGGTAGCAATGTTTTCCGGCGGATATGCCATCAAACCGAGAGATTCACGCAGGATATGGGCATACTCATCGAGCGTGGCTTGCAGGTTACCATCCACGCTATAATCCAGCACACTTTCCCAATAGCGAGTCTCATCTTTCCCGGCAGCAAATTCGCTGCGTAACAGCGTCATCGTGTCGGGCAGATTGAACAGTGTACGAAAACCCCACGCCACCTTTGCGGCAGAGTTCATCAGCGTGCTAACCGTGGCTTTTTTCATTGTTTTCGGCTGGCTCACCCGCCACAAGGCACGCAAGGCAGCAACTGCTGGCGATGCCAGTGCCACTTTCACCAACACATCAACCAAATTCGGCGGGGGTGGTCCTAATTTTCGGGGAGACAAAAGAACTTTTTGGAATCGTTCAATATGTTCAGCAAAGTGTGTGTCCGCTTCGTCTTCCGATGTTGCGCCTGCTTCTTTGTGCCATATGTTTTCGGGTTCATCGGCAAGCCAGAATTTTGCAAATTTTCGATAAGACCGGTTGTCCAACATAGCCAGTGCTGCCCAGTACCAGCGTTCATCCGTGCGTCCTTTTTGGCGGGTATATTTGTTAAGAATTGGCTGTAACAAATTGCTAATTTTTTCGGTCACAACCGTTTTCACTGCTTCGATATCCGGCAAGTTTCCTGACTTTGCCAATTCCGCACCTATTTTTAACGGGTCTATGGATAGAGCCAGTGCCAGACTCGGGTAGAGCAGGGTAAAATTTGCCATACCGGTTTGCCGTCCGTCTGCCTGCGCAAATCGGAGCAATGGTCGTCGTTTACGACGCTCTGTCAAATAATCTGCTTGCGGGTCAAAGGCACTGACCATTCGCCGTTCGGCTTCATAACTGGCGAGGGTGGCAATCACTTTGGGAGCAATGCGCCAGGTGGAAAACACCAGCATTTTTGAGAAATCCTGTACCTCCGGTTTGAGATAGGGTCCATCGGCGGGACGGTAATATGGCAGTGATGGCGGAACCCAAAGTAATGTCCAGGCTCCGCGATTGATGGTTTTTTCCAGCAAATCGCGCAATTTTGCGTTTCCGGGGTCAATTTCCCGGTACGCTTTGATGTCTGACCATGGCAGTAGCGACGGAGTCGCCCGTTGCAGTGCTTCCAACACGTTTGCAGATGGATTTTCCTCAACTGCGGTAATTAACTTCCGTTTTAACTGGTAAACATCTTGCCCTCTGTCCATCATATTCAACACATAGGACGCAGATTGCCAATACCTGACCACATCCCCTGCGTCCAGTGCGTGTGTCACGCCATCCAGCGCAATGAAATCCCGCAGGTCGCGCGGTTTGAGGTAGTGAGGTGACAGCAAGGTTTCGGTAATCATCCCATCCCGATTTGCCGTGGCTGCAAGCCGCTCGGTGCGCACCATCACCCGCCGCAATTGGCTTTCGATGGCTGTTTTGGCTGCCAGCAGGTCGTTCGAACCGTCCTCCGCCAAATGGAAAAGCGCCTCGCGGTAACGGCGCAGGTCGGCAGCAAACTGTTCCGTTTGCCGGTCGTCATTAAACAGAAATTTGACGGTGCTGATAAAATCGGCGTAATGGTCATCCTCGGCGCGTTCACTGTGCAGCGTGTACATTTTATACGGCGTGGCAGACAGCAACAGTGTTTTGGCGCCGGGATACTCAAAGAGCGCTTGTGCCAGCAACACCGTTTCATCTGTGGTATCATCGCCAATGAGATTTTTGAACCGCTGAAATTCATCCAAAATAATTAAATCTGGTTCCAGTGCCTCGACACAACTGCGCGCCAGTAGCCGCCTCAAATTGCCAATAAAGGCGATTTGTTTTTCGCGCACGTCCTGCGGAATGTTGCTGCGTCGCCGGTGATGACGAAATTGTCCGAGCAAGTTTTTGAATCGGGCGCGAAGTTTAGGATGTCGGGCGAGTTCTGAAAAAAACTTTTCTGCCAGCCCGGAATCTACTTCTTCCCAATTGAAAGACTTTAAATTGCGGTGCCAGTTTTCTCGTTTAACCCCAACCTGAAACACATTTTTCGGTGGTGCTTCATTGCCAAACCCCCACGCGCGCTGTAACAGAC
>CAYPUV010000288.1:0-4233 GCA_964413895.1 uncultured Anaerolineaceae bacterium | reverse complement strand
CCCCTCCCCTGGCCCCGCCCCGCCGAGCACCCCTCCCTCCGGCAATCGCATCCACCCCCGCCGCCAGTACCATCAGCCGGGTTAAAATAACAATCACCCACCCCCCCAACGAATCCCACCCCACCCAAAAGCCGTAAATCATCGCCAGCAGCCAAACGAGAAACTGCCCCGGCAGCACCGGGATCACAATCATCAACAGCAAGCTGATGCCCATCAACATTAACCATGTTATTTCCAGCGGCGCAGAAACCATTGTATACTCCCAAGAAAATTACGAGTTACGAATGACGAATAAACTGTCATTCGTCATTCGAGAACACTATGGCACACAACACCTTGCAAGTCAAACTTTTGCACTGGTTTCAACAACACAAACGCCCTCTGCCCTGGCGCGGTGAGACAGACCCGTACCGCATTTGGGTGAGCGAGGTGATGCTACAACAAACGCAGGTAGCCACCGTTATTCCGTATTATCATCGGTTTTTGCAGGAATTTCCCGCCGTGCGCCATCTGGCGGCTGCGCCGTTGGATGCCGTGCTGAAACAGTGGGCAGGGCTAGGTTACTACGCCCGCGCTCGAAACCTGCACCGCGCGGCGCAGGAAATTGTGGAAAAACACGGTGGACAATTGCCCCAAAGCTATCAAACGCTGAAAACGCTGCCCGGTTTTGGCGAATACACTGCCGGCGCTGTCGCGTCGATTGCATTTGGCGAACCTGTCCCCGTTGTGGATGGCAACGTGAAGCGCGTTTTGAGCCGCTTGTTCGCCATAAAAACCGACATCACGCGCGGAGATGGGCGGCAACAGCTCACCGCCATTGCCACCGAACTGGCGCACACTGCCCCCACCCCTGGCGAATGGACCGAAACACTGATGGAACTGGGTGCTGTCATCTGTCTGCCCACCCGGCCAAAGTGTCTACGCTGCCCCGCCAGCAATGGGTTGTGTCGGGCGCGGGCGCAAGGCATTGTCGAAAGTCTGCCCATTAAACCGGACCGGCAAAAAATTCCCCATTACAATGTGGCCGCGGGCGTTATTTACCGCACGGCCAATCGCCGCGAGTTTCTCATTGCCCGGCGCCCGCTGGAGGGGATGCTTGGCGGGTTGTGGGAATTTCCGGGGGGCAAACAAGAGCCGGGCGAAACCCTGTCCCAATGTCTGCGTCGCGAAATTCGGGAAGAACTCGCTATTGACATCACCGTTGCCGAAGCGGTGACGACCATCAAACACGCCTTCACCCATTTTAAAATTACGCTGCACGCTTTTGCCGCCACCCTGGAATCCGGCACGCCCCAAAAAATCGGCGTTGCCGACTGGGCGTGGGTCACCCTGGCGCAGCTCGACCACTTTGCCTTTGCCCGCACCGATCAGAAAATCATCGCCGTTTTGCACCAGAAAAACAGCAAGGGAGGTTGACAAAACAATTGAATCGGGTATAGTCCCCTCGAATGTTGCGCTGTCGCAGGGGTGCAGAAATGCAAGGCTACCACGCTGCACCCTTATTATCCTGTAATCTTAAAGCCCTGAAACAATGTCCACAGAAATTAACGATCTGAACCTGGTAACACTGCTCACCAACAAAGTTATTCCTACCAGTGATGCGCGCCCAATTGAAGTAACACACGTAAAATCATTCCCCACCTGGCAATACGATACTATCAACTACATTACCCGGTGGGCCGATGGGGAAACGTTGCCCCTGACACTGCGTACCTATCGCAGTCCCCTTACCTACTGGCAAACGCAAGACCCCTACAAGCGTGACCGGGTGTGGGCGGTGCTGCGGCGGTTGCGACTGGACAGCTTTCCCAGTCCTCGTCCCCTGGCGCGGGGGATGTTTGGCCAAACAGAATTTATTATTTGGCCGCTGGTGCAGGGGGAAGCCTGGTACAACGCCCCAAAAAGCCTGCCGGAACAGGTAAAACCGCTGGTTCCCCAATTAGCAGAGCTGCTTGCCCATCTGCACGCGCTTGATCACAACGGCCTTAACGATGAACCCCTGTATCAGGCTACAGTTGCCGGCACACTGGTGCGGATGCTACTTTGGTCAAGAGAAATGAAGAATATTGAGCTAAAGCAGATAATTGCCCGTCTCAAGCCCGCGGTGGCAAATATTCAGAGCTGGCCACACAAACTCATCCACGGTGATCCGCACTGGGGCAACGTGCTGGTACGAGATGGGAGAATCTCTGCGTTGCTCAATTGGGAGCATGCCGCCATCGGCGACCCCCGCTGGGATGTGATGACCGCCGCTCATTGGCTTCGCCAGTATAACCCAGACCTGGCTGACCAATTTGTTAACTGGTACGAAACGTTCACCGGCCATCTCATCACCGACCGTCCTTTTTGGTACGCGCTTATTTCGGTGCGTCTGTGGGCACTAAAAGCCTGGCTTAAGCACGCCATCGATGCACACAAAGTTTCATCCTCATCGGTTGAATGGACAAAAGACGTTGCCGCCGCCAGAAGCCGTGCCCGGCAAGACCTTTTGGCAGCGGGGTTATAATTTGGAGATTAGTGATTGGTCATTGGCTGAAACTCAACGCTCCAATAACCAATTTTCAGCCAGAAGAAGAGCCTATGACAACACCCACACTTCCCCCACAACCGTCATTCACAACCATCATCTTCGATTTCGGCGGCGTGCTGCTGCGCACCGCAGACCCAACTCCGCGCCGCCGCTGGGAAGAAAGACTCGGTTTGCAACCGGGCAAATTGGCAACCTACGTTTTTGACGGCCCGGTGGGAGCATTAGCGCAAGTAGGAAAAGCCACCTGGGAAGACGTATGGATTGCGGTAGCAAAAAAATTCAACTTATCCCCAACGGAAGCCGCTCATATGCAACAGGATTTTTTCAGTGGAGATGTGCTTGACAAAGACCTGGTAAATTACATTCGCCGTTTAAAGCGAACTTACACCATCGGTTTATTGAGCAACACCTGGCTCCCCAATGGACACACGATGCTGCTGCAATACGGCATCGCCGACGCTTTTCATTTTACCGTTACCTCTGCAGAACTGGGGGTAAAAAAACCAGACCCGCGCATTTTTCAGGTGGCACTTGAGCGCGCGCAAGCTACGCCGGCAGAGACTGTTTTTGTGGATGATATGGAAGAGAACGTGCTGGCCGCGCGGTCGCTGGGCATGCAAGCGGTTTATTTTGTTGACCCATCGGCGGCGCTGGCCCGCCTGGCGCACCTCACCGGGATAAGCCCGTAACCCCGTGCAACGCGGACAGGTAACTCACGCAAACATCATGAATGACACACGGAAATCAATCCTAAAGAGGAAGCCGTTCACCCTTCCTCTGGTTGGCTACATCCTACTCGCCGTGGCGCTCACCTGGCCCACCGCGATCCAATTCACCACGGCCATCCCCGGCGACGGGTTTGACGGCTGGCAAAACTACTGGAATCAGTGGTGGGTAAAAGAGGCGCTGCTCAATCGACACGCCTCCTTCTTTTTCACCGATCTTCTTTATCCTCCCACCGGTGTAAGCCTGCTGTTTCATACCCTTAACTTTTTCAACGGATTGTGGACCCTGCCCCTGCAACTTAACTTTGGGCTAACCGTGGCGTACAACGCCGTGGTATTCTTCCATTTTGTTTTGGCTGGCTTTGGAACCTATCTACTGGCACGCTACACACTGAGTTGTCTCTCGTACCGTGGCGAACAGAGCCAGTGGGCCTCGTTTGTAGCGGGAGTTATTTTTACCTTCTCGCCGTTTCATATGGCACACTTGTTGGGCCACATGCAGGTGTTGAGCCTGACATGGCCCCCGTTTTACATTCTATGGCTGCTAAAAACGCTGAATGGATGGCGGCTTGACCTCAGCAGCTCGCCCACGGCCTCATTAAACCGTAAAGATTTGGCGCTCAGCGGGTTATTTCTGGCGCTAACCACAATGGTCGACTGGTACCAAACGCTGTACCTGCTCTTATTCACCGCGCTTGCGCTCGGCTGGACATTGTGGCGCGTGTGGCGCGATGGCACAAGTACCCCCACCATACTTCTGCAGCCAGTTCTGGGACTGGCCGCGATGGGGGTGGCGTTTGCAGTGCTATTCTCCCCGCTCATTGTCCCGATGGTGGCAGAGGCAGCCACCGCTGATTACATGCGCCCCAGTTTTGAAGAAAACGTCGCGCTTTCCGCCGATTTGCTGGCGTTTTTCACGCCCAGCGAAATGAATCCCCTGTGGGGCAAATGGGTGAAACCCGCATATAAACATTACAC
>CAYPUV010000287.1:0-4259 GCA_964413895.1 uncultured Anaerolineaceae bacterium | reverse complement strand
CCTGTTCGTGTTTATTCAGGTGGTTCACGATAGCATTCCTTATCTGATTACGACTCTACGCCTAACGCCCACAATTTAGCCGATTGCGGGCCAGCGAAAATACTTTCAACCCCAAAGTGACTCCACAGGCACAACCCACCTCAAAAAAGCTAGGATCGGGTAGATCAGAATCCTCGCGGATTCGTCGCCCCCTCAGAACCGAGCAAACGACCCTTCGACTAAGCTCAGGGCGGGCTTTTCACCGTACACGGCTCAAGCAGCTCGATAGATGAATATTTGGTTTCGTCATCGTTTAATCGTCAGCACGACCTCAAACAGTTGAGGTCGTGCCAGCTATCCAATTCGGTTACGTTTATACTTTTCCCGCATTGTTCAACGCTTACTCGACCACTTCATCCTGAATTGGATACCATCGCTACACGGTTACGGTGGCTTGTGCCGTACCGGTGATGCCTGCCGCCGCGTCATCGGGCCGCCACACGTCGGGCAGATGGTTGCCGGCGGAGAGGTCGCATCGCCGGAGTCAGCCTCCGTCGAGTCGCTTTTAGCCTCATCCACGGGCGCCGCCAGCAGTGTCCGCCGGTGGCTGGGTGACATCCGCTCGCCGTATTTGGCACAATACGCGTCACCATAGCTGCGGATAATCTCGCCCAGCCCCGTCACGGCAGGTCTGTCATTAAGTTGTCGTCTGCAGCGAGGAGCGTTGCACTAACTGCAATGGGGTCATCGCTATGCCTCCTGTCTGTTTAATTATAGAAAGTATGGCCTCTCTTCATCACGACCCGCCTCAGTTTCACACGAAGTTGGGTATAAAAGGTGAGTTTGGCAACCAAAGTAACCTCAAAGCAAGCGAGACCCTTAGACGAACCAAGCTTAAGCTTTCGTGTGTAAACCATTGTTAGGAGGATAGTTTTTACAAGGCAACTTGGCAAACCCAAGCTTCATGCAGCTTTGACCAAGGGAGCGACTACTCTGGTAGGACGATTACTCGTCAAGTCATACGCATTCTGTAAGTTCATCCAAAACTGCGGACTGGTCTTCAACGCTTGTGCGAATAACCAGGCTGTTTCCGGCGTTATACCCCGTTTCCCTCTTACAATCTCATTCACCCGTTGCACAGGAATTTGCAGATGTTTGGCAAAGGCAACTTGCGTTAGGGCTAATGGCTCCAAAAACTCTTCTTTTAATATCTCTCCGGGATGTGTCGCCACGCGATTTTCTGGTAACATTCTTTTACCCTCACTTAAAATCCATATCAATGATAATCTCTCAACGACACCTCACTGGCGTTGTTCTCTTCCCAGCGAAAGATGATGCGCCATTGCTTGTTGACCCGAATACTATGATAGCCAGCCAAATCACCCTTCAGGGTTTTCAAGCGATTTCCCAGCGGTTCTCTCAAATCATCCAAGCGATGAGCAGCGTTGAGGAGATCCAGTTTTCGTAAGGCAGTCCGTTGAACATTGGGTGGGAACTGACATACTCGTTTGGTTGCCCGTCCGTGATATAGGTCTGCTGTTGCGGTATCGTTGAATGATAGGATCATCTTGGCCTCGTGAACAATATTATACTGAATTCACGGTTGCCGTGCAATTATGCTTTTGTGAATTTGTTTTGAGATCGTTTCATTTCTTGACTGCAGAACTCAATCCACCTAACGAAAAAAGGATTTATGCGGCGCGCGCACACGCAGCAACTCCGATGACAGGCAAGTCGCTTTCTCTGAGTGCTGTTGCCCCCGAATTGCGAGCCGCCACATAAAATATCAAAGAGCGGGCGATGTTTACCGAGTATGTGCGGCTGGATGTTTACCACCCGGCAGCGGTTCTACGGTGCGAGGCGGGTAAGAAAGAATTTAAGGCGGTCATATTCTGCCGGTTCGATTTTTGCGGCTAAATTTTCACGGCGTTGTCGCGCTGACAATCGCCCAAAACGGTTTGTCGCTGGAACCATCACTGACCAGCGCCGCAATATATAGCCGGAAGCGTCCGTCCGGCAGCATAATGACCCACGGGTCGTTCAATGACCATACCGTAAATTCGGTGAAATCGCTTGTTTGCAAACGTATACCCGGGTCTTGGGTAAAGGTATAGCCATCCGCCGAAGTGAAACTATAGATTTTGCAACAAGCACGTTGTCCGGGAATGGCAACCTGCTCCTGTACCATTGTGATGAGCCGCGCGCTGCCATCCGGCAAGGTGACAAATTTCGGGTCAACGTGCCGTTCCAAATCCGGTTTGTCTTGGTCTCCCAAAACATTATCGTTGTAGAGGGTGAACGTATTGCCGCCATCAGTGGAAATAGCTTGGCGAATATGGTGCTCCGGTTTAGCCATCGCGCCGATATACAGGTAAATGACATCCCCCGCCGTGTTGACGAAAAAATCTCGGACGCCGACCGGCAGGTGTTCTGTCGGTGTGGTGTAGCGTACGCCATCATCCGGCGTAAAGTGGATGCCGTCGGTTGAACTGCGGCTGGTCACGACCCCCCTCTGCGCATCGAGGTCGTATATTCGCCATGTGCCATCGGGCAATTGGGTGGCAAAAGGGTTGACTGCTGAAACCCGATTGGGGTCTAATCCTGTTTCGGTAAAAGTCAATCCGTCCTCCGAACGAGCGACGACATTGGAACTGGGGTCGTTGGGCAGCACCATTTTGTTGCTGTAAAAGATGTAAATTGCGCCATCATCGCCGATGACCGGCGCCGGTTGCGTCGCCATTTTGATGCGGATACCCGGGTCGGGGATGAAGGTCAATTCATCAGGGAGCGTCTCGGTGGTGGGGGTGGGGCTTGGCGCGGACGTGCTTGTCGCTGATGGTGTTGCTGTGGCGGGTTCATCCTTTTTCGGGGGGGGACTTGGCGCAGCGGTATTGATGCTTGCAATCGATGGCGTTGCTGTGGAGGCGTCAAGGTTCGCTTTTTTCGGGGTGGATGTGGGGGGGATTGCATTGGCATTGGCTTTTGTCGGCGGAGCGATTGCACCGGCGCAATCTGCTGGGCAGAGGTTGGGGCTTGCCTGTTCTGCGGCATCGCACACCCCGTCGCCGCAGGGATTTTGCTTTGGCTTGGGGGTCGATATCTGAACCGTCGGACTTGCTGTCTGGTTGGCTTGGGGTGATGGCTTTGTCTGGCAGCCGGCAGTGGTGATGAACAGTACCGCGATCAAAAATACGGAAAACTTTTTCATTTTCGCTTGTCCCTCCTTCAAGAATGCTGACCAGTTCGAGGATTTTCTTCTTGCAGCATTTGCCGTAAATTGATCTGCTTCAATGCTATCATATCTTTTGGTGGTTGTAAAGATACACAAAAAATCCGCCCATCGGTGTGGGCAGATTTTTCATTTGCCGATTCGATTTAATACCGTTCGAACGAAATAAAGATAATCCTGTCATCAATTTCTTTACCGGAGATTTCCACCGTTGCGCCGGTGTTGATGGCATCCATATTTTATGATTAGGCGGCTTGTTGGCAAATGAACGTTTTTAACAATTTTCCTCAGTCAATCGTCTCTATTCCCCAAGGTTTGATGGAACCCTCTTCCTTATTTACTATTACCAGATGCTAGTCGGGAACCATTCGCGTTAAATTCAGCCCGGATTACTGTTTCTGAATGCGCATTGACTGAAACTAAATCAGTTTCCTGTCTCGTGTTCTCATAATCTCAATCGATGATAACCTCTATCTCAAGCGGTCTTCGTGGGGGACCGTAAACAAGATACTTTTGAACGATTTCTGCAAGGGACAACGGTGTAAACCGATCCTTCGACTGAGCTATTTCATCCAAGGGCCACCACCGGAACCTTTCAAGATATTGCGCCTCAATGTCATCCGAGATGAATGGCTCAAAACGGTTCACATGTACAATGTGATACTGCCCCCGCTGACAAAACCGCTGTCCTGCCCAATTGAAGGTGTGTTCTCTGCGCCAGACCAGGGGACCAAGGGTGAAATCGGAGAGACCCAGTTCTTCTTCAAGCTCCCGTTTCGCACCAGCCTCGATTGTTTCTCCCGGTTCAAGTCCCCCACCAGGAGGAAGCCAGAACATATCGCCACCTTGTGGGGGGCGTATCTGCATAAGCAGGATTTCGCACTCCGGGGTTAACAGGATTGCCCGCACCGCTTGCCGCTCAATTATACCTGAATGAGCCATACTTTGTACTTCCTGCTGCTTCTGTAGTGCTTCAGATGAAAATGAATTTTAGCGGCCCAACGTTTAAGTTAACCGGCGAGGCGAAGTGCGAAAAAAAGAAAACACTTCC
>CAYPUV010000286.1:0-4291 GCA_964413895.1 uncultured Anaerolineaceae bacterium | reverse complement strand
TGCAATTTCAGCACCTGCGGCGTGTGCGAATCGCGCGCCAATTTGTCGGGATGGCTGCGCAGTACCAAATTTTTCCAGTACCCGATGAAAAATTTACGGCGCAAATAATCCATCAGCACGGGGTCGTGCCGGTGGAGAACCACCGCATTCGGCACAAATACCAGCCGATAACCCGCCGCCGCCAGCCGGAACGAAAATTCCTGGTCTTCCACCGACGCACCGGGAAAGCTTGTGTCAAACCCGCCCATCGCCAGAAAAATATCGCGGCGATATGCGGCGGAATAGGTATCCACAAAATCAATCTGCGGCAGGCACGCCATCCCGTCATATTTATCCTGATATTCCTGCTGAACGAATCGCGGGGTGAACCCGGATTGTTCCGTTTCATAAACGCCTTTCGCCCCCGCCACCAATGCCTCGACAAAAGGGGCGACCATCTGCGCCACCCAATCCGGGGCAGGGACACAATCGCTGTCGGTGAAAAGCAGAATCTCGCCCCGCGCCGCCTGCGCCCCGCGATTCCGCGCCGCCGCCGCCCCCGCATTTTCCTGTCGAATCACCCTCGCGCCCGCGTCCGCCGCCCGTTGCGCCGTGTCGTCGGCAGAACCGTCATCCACCACAATAATTTCATACTGGTCTGATGGTATAGTCTGATTTTTCAGCGCCCGCACGCACGCCGAAATAGTATCGGCGGCATTATAGGCAGGAATGATAATAGAAATGTCGGTCATTGCTCGCTCGTCACTTGAATTTCTTCCGAGAGCTTGCCGGTATTCAACCAAAAGCTCAACAGCGCGGCGACGGCAATCGGGGGGACAAACACTGCCAGATGCAGAATCAAGCCATAGCTGAACGCTACATCATACGATACCCCGAACAGTGCCAGCACCACCACACACAACCCTTCAAACACACCGATGCGTCCCGGCAGCGATGGCACTGCCACACCCACTTGCAGCACAATCAGCAACAGCACCGCCGGAATGGCTGTCAGCGGTAAATTGACGGCACGAAAAACAGCAACATTGATGAGCGCCCCCGCCCCCCACGTTGCCAGTGACCAAAACGCCGCCGCTGCAATCGGGCGCGGATGGCGCATCCCCGCAAAACCATCGAGTGCGTTTTCCGCCATTTTCCGCGCCCGCCGGTGAATCGCCGGAAAGAATCGCTCACCCCAGCGGTCCATCATCGCCAAAAAATCGCTGCGCCGCCACAGCAGTATCGCCAGCACCGCCACGCCCACTGCCAGCACGATGGTCACGGTGCGCACGGGTGCAATCAGCCAAGTGGGCAACGGAAATACCAGTCCCAGCCCAACGGTGAACAGCACCAGCATGGCAATATCCCACAGTTTTTCCAACGCCACCGTTCCCAACGATTGCGCCGTGTTCGCCCTACTCAACCGGTTCAACAACACCACGCGCGTCACGTCGCCCGCGCGGGCAGGCACAATATAATTCACCGCTTGCCCAATCAGCAGAGCAGAAAAAAGCATCATCTCCGGTTGTTTTTTGGGGAAAAATAACGCCTGCCAGCGAAAGACGCGGGTCACAAATGTGACAAACACCAGTCCCACCGCCAGTAGAATCCAGCCCCACCGCGCCGCCGACAGCGCCAGCGCCACCCGCTGCCAATCGAGCGCGAATGCTGCCCAGCCAACCACCGCCATACTGAAAACCGCGCTCACCCCCCAGTGCACCCAGTTCCGCCGCATCAAAATGCCCCATCCCCCCGGACAATAGCCCCCATCGTCATAAACAAAATGCGCACATCGAATAAAAAGGAATAGTTATGAATGTAATACAGATCGTCTTCCACGCGCACATTATAGCTTTGCTGTTGGGCACGGTTGTTCACCTGCCACCAACCGGTCATGCCCTGTGGTACCGTGAACCGAACATACTGCCACGGCTCGTACCGTTCCACCAGCCAGGGTAGTTCCGGGCGCGGTCCCACCAGGCTCATATCCCCTTTCAGCACATTCCACAGTTGGGGCAATTCATCCAAACTAAAGCGACGCAGAACGCGTCCAAAACGGGTTACGCGGGGGTCGCTGGCAGTTTTTTCCAGACCGATGGTGTCGCCATTTTGCACAAACAGCGCCGCTTCCTGCTGGTCCGCGCCATTCACCATGGTGCGAAATTTTACCATATTGAAAATTTTACCGCCTTCTCCGGCACGCTGGGCAAAGTAGAAGACAGCGCCCTTTGAATCCAGCTTGATGAGCACCGCAATCAACAGCATCAATGGAGATGTGACCAGCAGCAGCAGCGATGCCACCACCATATCGAAGGTGCGCTTTATCAACCGGTCAAACGCGCTGATGGCTGGTTCGCGCAGGCCGATGAGCGGCAGTCCGGCAAAATCTTCCAGCGTGGCGCGGGCAAAGACCAGGTCAACCACATCGGGTACCAGCCGCATGTTCACCGATAGCGGTTGGAGTTGCAAGACCAGCTTGCGCAATAGCGATTGGCGGCCCGGCGGCAGGGCGAAAATCACCTCATCAATCGCCAACTTTTGCACCAATGCGGGCAGGTCCGTAAGCTTGCCGAACGCGCCCGGCTCATCCCCGGCAAAACCCACCAGCGTCAACCCCGCCCAGCTAAACGCGCCAATCGCCACCGCCACATCACGGGCCAGCTCGCCCTGTCCTACAATCAAAATACGGTGGCGTGGTTGCCACGTTCCCAGCCGCTTTTCCCGCAAAAAGAAAACCGCCAGTTTTCGCCAGCCCACCAGAAACAGAATATCCAGCAGATAAAAATAGAGGAAAAGGAAGCGGGATAATTCGCGGAAGAAGAAATAGGCAAATCCGGCAAAAATCATGACCCCGCCGGTAACAGCCACCACCACTGGCTGAACCCGTTGATATTGCGTGACCACAAAGCGGGCGTGGTACAGATTCAGCGAGGAGAAGACCATCAGCCAAACGGCCAGCACCAGCGGAATAAGGATCGGCGGGGGGAAGTAGAGCGGTTTATCCAGAAACTCTAGCGAGAACGAGTCACCCAGGTAGACCCCGGCGGGGACATAGCCGCGAATCAGGCGCGCCACTATTAGCGCCGCTACAGTGAGAGTCATATCCAGAAAGATTGTAATTGCCAGCCAGCGAGTTCGAAGATTATTAAACATCCTTTGATCCCCTATCATACCACCATTGCAGAGCAAACAACGCCACGAATGCGCCCCACAACGCCCGCTCCCACCACACATCGGCCAGCAAGGCCAGGCTCAGGCTGACCAGGATCAAGCCAATGGTCAGCGGGGTTTGGAAGGCGGAAGCGCTCAATTGTTGGCGTAATTTTACCCCGTTTGTGTGCGCCAGCCAATCATTATAACTAAACGCGGCGAGGATGATTGCCAGCCCCACTATCCACAGTGCATTGAATAGAACGTTGAGCCAGTCAATCATATCTTTTTGAAGATTGGGACGTGAGATAATCGAATAAATGCCATTTTAGGATATTACTTAGCCCAGTTTAGTTCTCGCGCCTTACCAAATGACAATAATCCTCTGGCATAAAGCGCTACCGATAATTCCAACAATAAACCTTGTGCTAACTGCGTCTCCGGCAAACGAATTGCTTGAACAATGGTATCCGGAATTTGAAGTTGCAAACTCATTTAAATATCCTCCTGCCTTTATTATACCCCACCGATTCCCCTCCCCCCAAACAAAACCGCCGACCGGGTGAGCCAGCGTGCGAGCTAACGGGTGAAGCGCTGCTTGAGGACGCGAGGGTCGCCCCGCCAAACAGCCTCAACCAGAGGATACGTCTTGTGGTAGCGTGGGTCTCCACTTAATAAAGGGTTAATAAAGATACCGGCATCAAATTCGCTTGCCGCCCGCGCCGCCCAAAATAATAATCGACAGGGCGTTGAAAAGCATGTTGAGTCAGTCAATCATAGTGTTTTGGGTTTTGGTATTGATACAACCCGACGGTCAAGGCGAACAGCCACCACAGAAAGAAACCGGGTTTCGCACCGAGCGCCACCGTATCCGACAACGCATACACGAAATAGCCGGCCAGCGATGCGGCAATTCCCATCGCCACAGCCTTGATGAAGGCGTCATCTGTGTGCCGAATGGTGTGCCACAGCAACCAGGTCGCAATCAACCACATTGCAATAAATGCAATCAAACCGGGAATGCCCAAATCCAATCCGGTTTGCAAAAATTGGTTGTGGGCGTGCGCAATATCATAGGTCGGCGAGACATTGAGCGGGTACAACACTCGCGCCACCTCGCGGAAGGTTCCCATCCCCATACCGGTGAACGGGAAATCACCCA
>CAYPUV010000285.1:0-4306 GCA_964413895.1 uncultured Anaerolineaceae bacterium | reverse complement strand
GCTCTGGTGAAGTCAAGCCAGTCGTACACGTCGCGTTCAAACAGGGGGAAAATAGATTGATAGCTGGCCAAAGGGATTGACCATAAGGGCTGTTCTGTTTCAATGGACAACCGCACAACTTTTCCAACTACATCGTGCGCCTGCCGAAAGGGTAATCCCTTTGACACAAGATAATCGGCCAGTTCTGTGGCCAGTAGATGGCTGGACATAGCATTATGCATTTGTTGGGCGTTGACGCGTATTGTTTTGATGACGCCGGCCATAATTGGCAGGGTCATTGCCAATGTATCTATGGTATCAAACAGGTGTTCTTTATCTTCTTGCAAATCTTTGTTGTAGGTTGATGGTAGTCCCTTGAGCGTAGTTGCAAGACCGCTCAAATGCCCAATCACACGGCCTGTTTTTCCACGAATCAGCTCCAGAGAATCGGGGTTTTTCTTCTGGGGCATTAAACTTGAGCCAGTGCTGTAGGCGTCGGAGATTTCAATGTACCCAAATTCTGTGCTGCTGTAAATAATCAGGTCTTCTGCCAGCGAACTTAAATGACCTTGGGTAAGGACAGCCCAACTCAAAAATTCCAGAATATAATCTCGGTCAGCCACAGCATCCATGCTATTTTGGGTTATTCCATTGAAGTTTAGCGCTTTGGCCAAAAAATTGCGGTCAATTCCCAGTGGGTTGCCTGTGAGTGCGCCGCTCCCCAGGGGCAGTATATTTACTCGCTGTGCAACTTGTTGTAGCCGGGTGAGGTCGCGGGCCAGTTTCCAGCCATAACTAAGTAGCCAATGGCTGAACCGTGTGGGTTGGGCCTGTTGCAAATGGGTGTAACCGGCCATGAGCACGTCAATATTCGCCTGGGCCTGTTTGATGATAGCTTGTATGCAGTGGCGCAAAGGTGTTTCCAGTTTCGCAATTTCTCCCCGCAGCCACAAACGGGTATCGGTGGCTACCTGATCATTGCGTGAGCGTCCGGTGTGGAGTTTGCCGGCAACAGTGCCGATTAGTTCTTTCAATCGACGTTCAATGGCGGTGTGAATGTCTTCATCGGTAGGTTTGATGGAAAATTGCCCGTTCTTGAACTCTGTCTGGATCTGCCGCAATCCCTTCTGTAGCGATTCGCCTTCGGCGGACGTAAGTATGCCGGCCCGAACAAGTGCCTGGGCATAAGCAATACTGCCTGTAATGTCTGCCTCCCACAGGCGTACATCAAACCCAATGCTATCGTTGAATGAGCGCATCAGTTCAGCTGTGGTGTTTGAGAAGCGACTACCCCATAGCATAGTCATACGTTTACCTTCTTTGAACATGTAGAGAAATGTGAAGCAAAAAAAACCCCGGCACAGAGGCCGAGGGTTAGATGTGACTGCTCCCACGGCGCCTGTGCCCCCTAGGGGGTAAATGCCTGTGGGTTTCTATGACCAGGTGGTCAAGACTCGCCAGTCCGTACCCCATACACCCCATACGGGGCGCAGACGGGGCACCAGGCGAGCCAAAATGTCTATCGCCGCATTTAGATTGCGGCTGAGTTTCAATCCGCAATGAGGACAATCGTGAACGCGCACCTGCAAATCTTTCTTGGTAAAATTATGTAGCGCTTGTATTATCGAGCGCTTTGCGGTGTTCTGTAGCGGTACACCAGCCGACCCCGATCCATGTCATAGGGGGTTAATTCCACGCGAACACGGTCCCCGAGCAACACACGAATGTAATACTTGCGCATTTTGCCAGAGAGATGCGCAAGTAGCGTGTGCCCGTTGTCTAACTCTACCCTAAAGGTTGCATTGGGTAATGCTTCAGTTACAGTACCTTCTACAATTAAACGTTCTTTCTTCGCCATCCAGCCCTTCTTTACTACTTGTATTACTATTATGGTTATACAACAAAAGTTGACACGGAACAAGTGCCCTTTCCCGTGCCAACAGGCCTTTTCTCCTTAATTTTGAGGAACACACAATCATGCTCTCCAGAAAACCTTGTTGAAGGCTGGCACTTGAACTGGAGAAAGGTTATTTAAGGCGGATTGTAGTGCAAAATACATAACCTGTCAACAATGTACGGGAAACGTGGATACCTTTCAACGAACAACTGAACCCATCAAATACAGGGCAGGATAGAAGAACACCCACACCAGGTCAATGTAGTGCCACCAGATTGCGCATGCTTCTACTCCCCAGTGACGCTCGGCGGAATAGTTGCCTTTTAGGCCGTTAAACCACACAATAAAAATGAACACCACTCCGCTAGCTACGTGCAGTGCGTGCATCCCGGTCATACCATATAGCACTGCTCCATACGCGCCATCGTTTGGGCGTATGTGTCCCTGCCACTCAAATCCCACCACACCAATTAAAAAGGCGATGCCCAGCGCTGCTGTAATTAACAAACTGGTCATAAAGTTTTTGCGATCATCGTGAGCAATGGCTACTTCGGCGCGGTTCATAAAAAAGCTGCTGACCAGCAAAATGGTGGTGACGATTAATCCTAATATTTGGTCCAGGTCGGGACGGGTGTTTCCCCAGAGGTAGAAACGTGTGGTGAGCAACCCACCAAACATAAATGCCTCTGAAAGGAAGAAAAGCCACAATCCCAGTCGATTATTTTTTAGTTGATACCGATATGCAGCTAACGATGTGCTGGTGGTACTCATCAGTGACCTTCCTCCTCAGACCACAAACTGGAGATGTGCATGAAAAACTGCACAATGGGGGCGGCTTTCAATAGCCCAATGATGAATAATAGTACGGTGGCGTTTTGCAAGTGCGTGGCGATCACGAATTCCAGGCTGGTGAGAATTGCCAGCGCTACCAGCACAATAACGCCTTGCCGGAAAAGTCCCGCTTTTTTTTCTTGTAGTTTGGTTTGTCCGTGGACGTATTGCGTAATATCCATAACCAATTCTTCTTCTGGCTGATCCATTATCTTGCTCCTTATTTTTATCACTCGCCGGCAACAGCAGCACCAACACTGCTTATAAGGCTGCCTCCGGGATTCATACTTACGTAGGTTGAACCGGGTAGCGCGTAATCATATGGTTCACCCACAACCACAAACGGATGTGCATAACTGTGTTCAGGGATGGGGGATGGGATTTGCCATTCTGGCGAGCGCGAGCGCCAGGGATTGGTTTTGGCCACTTCTCCCCTGCGCGCGCTGCGGGCCAGGTTGTATACCATAACCAGTACCGAAACGAAGATGGCAAATCCGGCAAGGGTAATGGCAATCTGGATGCCGGTAATACCTAGTGCCGGGTCATAATCAACAATTCGGCGTCGCATCCCCTGCAGCCCGGCCCACGCTTGCCCCAATGACATCACCCAGAAGGAAGGTGTCATGAGCCAAAAATGTATCTTGCCCAGTGTTTCGTTGTATTGGCGTCCCGTTGCCTTGGGGAACCAGTAGTACAGTGCGGCAAAGAAGGGGAAGACAAATCCACCAAACATCGTCGCATGGAAATGTCCCACAATCCAATAGGTGTCATGCAATTGCAGGTCGGTGGGAACGGTTCCGTTGGGTACGCCGGTCAATCCGCCGATTAAAAAGACTGAGATAGCGCCCAGTACGAACAACATCGGTGTTTCTAGTGATATTTTTCCTTCCCATAGCGTGCCCACCCAGCTAAAAAATTTAACGCCGGTGGGAACCGCTACAAGCAAGGTGGCGTAGCTAAACGGCAACCGCAGATATGCTTCCATTCCTGCTGTAAACATGTGGTGTGCCCACACCAGGAAACCCAGCAGGGCAATGGCTAAACTAGATAACGCAATCCATTTGTAGCCAAACAGTGGTTTGCGGGCGAATACTGGCAGTAACTCACTGATGATACCCAGTCCCGGCAAAATAAACACGTACACTGCCGGGTGTGAGTAAAACCAAAAAAGATGCTGGAACAAAATAGGGTTACCTGGTGGTGACCCCAGCGCTATTGCTTCTGCGCTGAGGTTAGGGTCGAAAAAACCCATCCCCAGCGCTCGTTGCACTAATACCATTAGAAATGACAGGCCGATAAGCTGGGTAGCGGTTAATTGGATGATGGATGTTGCCACCGCTGCCCACACAAAAATAGGCATGCGGAACAGGGTCATCCCCCGCGCGCGCAAGCGAGCCACCGTCACCAGTAGGTTGGCAGCCCCGATTATTGATGACAACCCAATACAATAGACTCCCAGGAAGAACAATTGCACTCCCAACGGTGCTCTGGCACTGAGTGGGGGGTACCCCGTCCATCCGGTGTCCCACCCCCCCACAAACATAGCAGAAACTAATAGAAGCGCCCCTGGAACATTAATCCAGTACCCAAAAGCATTCA
>CAYPUV010000284.1:0-4324 GCA_964413895.1 uncultured Anaerolineaceae bacterium | reverse complement strand
CGGTTGACCACCATCAGCCGCGAGGCGTGGCGGGGTTCGGCGGGGGTTTGGGCGATGAGTTCGGGGGGAAGGGAGTAATCAAAGGTTGATAGTTTCATGGTATCTTTCGGGTTTCAGGTTTACCCCCTCCCCAACCCTCCCCCCGCGAGGGGGAGGGGGTCGCCGCAGGCGACGGGAGAGGGTTATTTCACCGATTCAAAAATCGAATAATCAGATTCAGTACCACCGTCAGCACAATGCTGAGGATAATGGAGGTGGCAAGGGGGAAAAATACAGACACATTGCCGCGCCGAAAGCTGATGTCACCGGGGAGATGCCCCAGCCACGGCAAAAATTTTCCGCCGAGCAAAAAAACAGCGCCCGTGAGCGCGATGAATCCGCCCAATATTAAAAACATTTTACCGATTGTTTGTATGTCCATCATTTATAGTGAAAAATGAATAATGAACAGTGAAACAAACGCAACTCATCATTTCAGATCTTACGCACTTAGAAAAAATAGGCATCAAATTTCACGAATTATCCTAATTTTTTCGTGTAAATTTGTGAAATTCGATGCAGAATATGACAAAGTGTGTAAGTACAACATTTTCACTATTCACTATTCACTAAAATAGTGTTGGCTGCGCCCCGCCGTCGGGGGCAGTGTATCCCAAATGCGTGTACGCCCGTGCGGTGGCTTTTCGCCCGCGCGGCGTGCGCTCCAAAAATCCGAGTTGCAGCAGATACGGTTCCACCACATCCATCACAGTACTGCTATCTTCGCCGATGCTGGCGGCGATAGTATCCAAACCCACAGGACCGCCGCTGAATTTTTCGATGATGGAGCGGAGCACTTTCCGGTCGAGTTCATCCAGTCCGAGCGGATCAACTTCCAGCATCATTAACGCTTCGTGCGCCACTTCGGCGGTGATGATGCCGTTTGAGCGCACTTCGGCGAAGTCGCGGGCGCGTTTGAGCAAGCGGTTGGCGATGCGCGCTGTGCCCCGCGCGCGATTGGCGATTTCCATCGCCCCTTCCGGTTCAATAGGCACATCCAAAATTTGTGCCGAACGCTGCACGATCTTAGCCAGTTCTTCGGGTTTGTAAAATTCCAGCCGAAAAATCGAGCCGAATCGGTCACGCAGGGGTGATGCCAGCAGCGACAGGCGCGTGGTGGCCCCCAAAATAGTGAATTGCGGCAATTTGAGCCGGATGTTTCGCGCACTGGAGCCTTTACCAATGACAATATCGAGTGCGAAATCTTCCATCGCCGGGTAGAGAATTTCTTCCACCGCGCGGCTCAGGCGATGAATTTCATCAATGAACAGAATATCGCCGCGCCGCAGGTTGGTGAGAATGGCGGCCAAATCGCCGGGGCGCTCGATAGCGGGGCCAGAGGTGATTTTCAGCCGCACGGCCATTTCGTGGGCGACGATGTTCGCCAGGGTAGTTTTGCCCAACCCCGGTGGTCCGTATGCCAAAATGTGGTCGAGCGGCTCGTCACGTTTTTGGGCGGCTTCAACTAAAATTTGGATGTTTTTTTTAACCGGCTCCTGCCCAAAATAACCGTCCCAACTGGTGGGGCGCAGGCTCTGTTGCAGTCGGTCTTCGGTTTCTTTCGCTTGCGGCGATACAGTTCGGTTTTCCATTGTGGGGCAATTATACCACAGGGATTGCGTAATTTGGAAAAAGCAGTATAATTATTTTAGAACATTAGTTCCGTTCCGTCTCAGAAATGTCGTCCATTTGTAGGATTTCCGCCACTCAGGCGTCCAGCAGCACCGCTGGAATGCTGGTATATTGAATGCATAGTTACAACACATTGCAACACAACCACAAACTAACTACGGGTCAGGTTTCTATTATTTTACACGGGAGGATTCCGTTATGCAGAGTGGAGCCATTCATTTGCAACTGACACAACTCTTGCAAGCAAAATTCCAGGCCGAACAAGATGTGCGTCGCTATGAAGCCCTGTTGCGTCAACAAATTGACCCCAATTTAGATGAGGCCGATCCCGGTCTGACAATGCAATCAGTGACGATGGCGCTGCTAAAAAACACTCGTCGCAAATTAGAGACCATCAAACATGCTTTGTACCACGCGGAACAAGGCACTTACGGCATTTGTGAGGTATGTGGCCAACCCATCAACCCAGAGCGTCTGGAAATTTTTCCGCAAGCGACGCTGTGTGTCAGTTGCAAGACAAAACAAGAAAGAAGGTAAATCGGCTTTTTGTTAGCTGTTTGAGTAACGTTTTCGCACTTCTCGCTTGAAAAATGCGGTGAACGTTGTGGGCGGATGCGCTAAAAGCCCCGCCAGCACCTGGCCATTGCCCACAAATCCATAACGTTCGTAATAACGAAACATTTTAACCAGTGTTTCGAGCTGATAATGGCCTAATCCAGCCGCCCGCGCCTGCGCTTTCCATGTTTCAACGGAGACAGCTTCTGCGCGCACAGTGCGTCCCAGTTGCGCGGCCATCAATGACGCCAGTTCTGCTTGGGAAAACGTTTCCGTGGTGGCTAGCTCATAGGTTGCCCCTTCGTGGCCCGCTTCGGTCAGCACAATGGCAGCGACTTTTGCCACATCCGTCAAATCGACCATTCCCAGGCGCGTTTCAACGGCATACGGCACAGGATAGATGCCGGCTTCTACAATTTGCTCCCAGTGCACCAGCACGTTTTGCATATAGGCGGCAGGTTGCAAAATTGTGTAGGCCAGACCTGATTGAAACAGGTATTCTTCAATGCGCATTTTTTGCCAATGGTGGGGCATTGCTTCTACCTGAGGATGGAGTACTGAATGGAACACAAACCGACGCACGCCGGCCCCAACTGCCGCATTGATTGCGATTCGCCCCATCGCAAATTCGTCGGGACTCATGTTGGGACAAATGTGGTATACGGCCACCACGCCCTGCATCGCCTGTGCCAGCGCCGACGGTTGACGCATGTCGCCGCTCACAACCTCGGCGGCTCCCGCTGCCTGCACCGCCGAAACTTGCGCCGGGCGGTGTATCAGCGCCCGCACCGTTTCGCCGCGTGCGGCCAGCGCCCGAATGACCGCGCGCCCGGTTTTCCCTGCCGCACCCGTCACCAGAATCATCATTTCCCCTCCATCATTTTCACCAGCGCTGATGTACCTGAGGTTTGATACGGTCTTCATACAATGCGCGGATCTGCGCCATTGTGTCATCACTCAATGGCGGCAGGTCAGCGGCGCGCGCATTCTCCATTGCCTGCTGCTGGTTTTTGGCGCCGGGAATGGCACAACTCACTGCGTCGAACATCAGAATCCAGCGCAAGGCAAACTGGGCCATCGTAGCGCCCGGCGGCAACAGCGCGCGAATTGCTGCCACCGTATCCAGGCCGGTCTCATAATCCACCCCCGCAAATGTTTCCCCCACGTCGAACGCCTCGCCGTGGCGGTTGTAGTTTCGATGGTCATTGGCCGCAAAAGTGGTCTGGCGAGTCATTTTGCCGGTGAGCAGACCGCTGGCCAACGGCACGCGCGCCAAAATCCCCACCCGGTGGTCTTGGGCCAGGTTAAAAAAGAGATCGGCGGGACGCTGGCGGAACATATTAAAAATAATTTGCACACTTTGCACATTGGGGTATTCCAGTGCTTTAATGGCCTCTTCCACTCTTTCTACACTGACACCATAGTATTTTATTTTTCCGGCCTGCACCAGGTCATCCATAATGCCAAACACTTCTGGCCGGTAATACACATCGGTGGGGGGACAGTGCAACTGTACCAGGTCAAGCGCATCGACCTGTAAGTTACGCAAACTACGCTCCACAAACGCGGTTAGATTCTCTCGATTGTAACCCTCTGCCGTGTGCGGGTTGAGCCGTCGTCCCGCTTTGGTTGCCACGTGAAGTTGTTCCCCTCGTTCCTTCAATACCTGGGCAATTAGTCGTTCGCTGCGACCATCGCCGTACACATCGGCGGTATCAATAAAATTCACGCCGTTGTCAATTGCAGTTCTGAGCGCGTCCAAAGCGTCGCGTTCGCTCACGTGTCCCCATTCGCCACCGATGGCCCAAGCCCCAAAACTAATTTCCGACACCTGCCAACCCGTGCGTCCAAACGGTCGATAATTCATACTGCGCCTCCTTCTTGAGAGAATTGGACGCCTCAATCATACCATAGCCTCCCAAAGTTGAAAAGTATTTTGCAACCCTCCACACGGCTGTTGCACCTGTGCCCTTTGGGTAAAGTCAATTTTAAGGTTTCAAAAAATCGTTGTTTTTCCCCCATCCCCCCTATTTCCCCCTTCCCCTGAGGGGAAGGGGGGAGTGCACCCAAAGGGCACAGGCGTGAGAGCGAGGGGGAC
>CAYPUV010000283.1:0-4340 GCA_964413895.1 uncultured Anaerolineaceae bacterium | reverse complement strand
CATATCAGCGACATATCCGGCTGGCGGAAACCGCCGACCGCCGCCAGCACGCCGAAATAGACCGCCCCGCCGAACAGCACCATCAGCAGATGGTTGCCGCCGAACAGCGCCCACATTGCACCGCCCATCGCCGCCGCCGCGACCGCCGGTCGCCACACCACATCGAACCACGGCACAACCGTCAAATTTTTTCGCACGGAATAGTAAAACGGTATCAACAGCGACCATTCGGACAAAATGGTGGTGATGGCTGCCGCGCGATAGCCGTATTTCGGCACCAAAATCAAGTTCGCCACCACATTGAATGTCACCCCGATGATGAACGCTTTGGTTAAAAATCGCTGCTGGTCAATCGCAATCAGCACATATTGCGTCACCTGATTGATGAAACTGAACGGCAGGAACCAAATCAGCAATTGCAGGGCAATCATTGAATGGGGCAGATAGTCCGAGCCGCCCAAAAGAAGAATCAGTTCGCGGGCGATGAACGGCGTGCCGACCGCCAGCGGTATCGCCAGCATTTCCAGCAGCCGCAGCGAAAGAATGTACGCCCGCACCAGCGAATCGCGCGAGTCGCTGGCATAACGGCTCATCAACGGGAAAATCGCCAGGGTGAAATACTGCGGAATGATGTTGATGCCGTCAATATATTTGTAGGCGGCGTTGTAATAGCCCACCGCGTCATCGCCCCACGTGGGCTTGAGAATGAACACATCAATGCGGAAAAAGACGGTGGAAAGCAGATGGTTTATCATCAATGGCAGGCTTTCCGACATCATTTTTCGCTGTAAACCGGTATCCCGTTCATACGTGGGATGGAAAATTTTGCGCCAGAAAATCGAACCCAGCACCAGCACCGACACCAAATTGCCAATCATTGACACGCCCGCCAGCCCGACAATCCCCCAGCCGATGAGCAGCGCCAGCGCCCCCAGTGATACTCGCGTCACGGCGGTAACGGTTGAAATGAACGCCGGATATTCCGCCTGCTCATAGGCGTAAAAGAGCGCGGTCAGCGAGTCGGCAATGTTACTGAGGAACATTCCCAGCACGAACAACGCCACCGTCCACACCACATCCATCGTTAAATTGCCGGTGATGAAATAGAGTGCCAGCACGCCACCGATGAACGGAATAGCGATGAGCCACAGCACGGCGCGCAATTGCACCACGTTAATCAAATAGCGATTGCCGTCGGCGTGGTTGCGGGCAACTTCGCGGGTGAGGAATGTACCCAGCCCAAAACGGGTCAGAATCTCAAACAAAACGATGAGCGACACGGCAAAGGCGTATTTTCCCACCCCTTCCGGCGCCAGCAGCCGCAGCATCAGCATCGCAAAAGCGAAATCAATCAGCCGGTTGAGTAGCGCCAGCACCATCGGCGCGATACTGTTTTTTGCCACCCGCCGCACGGTATCGCCGTCAATTTCTTCGCGGTAGGTTTTGCCCCACGCCCAGCCCATCGCCAGCACAAACAGAATGACCAGCGATAAAAATGTGGCGTACAATCCCAATTTGAAACTCATCGGGGTGTATTTGAAGCGCACCGTCCAGCTTCCGGCGGGCAGATACACCGCGCGGAAGTTGCCATCGGCGCGGTGGATGGTCACTTCGGTTTCCGTCACGCCCCCCTGCGGGGTGACAGTCGCCTTCCAGCCGGGAAAATAACTATCCGCCAGCACCAGCCAGCCTGCCGGATTTTGGCAGGTTTCGATAGTCACTTCGTTGGCGGAGTACCGTGAGATGCTCACCAGCGGGCGGTCGCGCCCCTGCGACGGCAATTCGCCCAGTTCCGGCGGCAAATCGTGTCCGGGGTTGATTTGCTCACCGTCCAGCAGTACCGTTTCGCGGGGATTCAGGCTTTTCAGCGCGAAAGCCATATCAGGGATGTCCGTTTCCGCGCGGGTGACAACAAAGGCGCGCGGCAGAGCATCGATATTTTCATAAATTTTGATTTCGCCATCGTATGCCAGTTGATAACCATCGTTGGGAATTTCGACAGTGGTCAGCACATAGCGCACGCCGAGCAAATCGAGCAATGCGGAATCAAGCGCGGCGTATCCGGGGGCGTACACGGGACCGACACGGTTGTAGAGCAGGTCGCCATTTTGCTGGATGGTCTGCATAAATTGGGTGTACTGCCCGTTGATGACGCTGTCGTACCCGCGCACATCAAACAGCCGGTATGCCATCGCCGTGTTGGCGTTGAGCACTTTGTTGCCGCGCCCGTCGGGAGTATCGAAACTGGTAATGCGGAAAAGGGGATCGGCAGACTGTTTCTGCTGCAAAAATTCCACACTCGGCGGGGTGAAATTGAGGAGCGCGGGGTCGCTGGCGGGGTTGAAATCGCCATTCGCCAACATCAAATCAGCGGGGACGATGAGCAGAGCCAAGAACAACCACGAGTGACGAATGACGAATGACGAACGGGGAATTCGTAATTCGTAATTCGTAATTCGTAATTTCAACACGAATCCGGTTGCCGCGACCGCCCCAAAAAAGAGCAGTAAATTTCGCCATTCATAGCCGAAAAACTGCCGCCCGTCGGCGAAGGCATTCTGCGCCAGCCCGGAATGCGCCAGCGCCCAATCACCCGCCGCGATGAACGGTGCGGGTATCACCAGCGCGGAGAGCATCGCCAGCACGCCCGCCAGCCCCCCCCAAAGGAGCAGGCGTGAAAGTGCGCGGAGGAAAGCATCATCCCACAGAGATTTTCTTTTTTCTATTACTCCGCGCATCTCTGTGGATTCTTTGTGTTCTCTGTGTAACGTTTTACTTAAGTAACTCGTACCCAACCCAGCCAGCACGGCGACGCTCAGCGTGAAGGGGTATATCCAGCGGAAGGGCGAATGGAGTTGGTTCCAGCCGGGAAGACCGTAGAAAAGCACGGCATACAGCGGCGTGCCAAAGGCAAAAAGGAGGGAGAGGATGGCGAGCGTGGCGAAGCTGAATATCGGAGCAGATAAATCCCCTCCCCAACCCCTCCCCCTGAGAGGGGGAGGGGCAATCTCTCCCTCTCCCTTGAGGGAGAGGGCTGGGGAGAGGGTGAAAAATCGTTCTCGCACCGCGAACCACACCGCCAGCACAGCGAATACCAGCGGCAGAATGCCGGTGTACGCCCCCGCTTCGACGGCGGTTTTCACATCCCAGCGAGTGCATCCGGCGCACAGCGGATTGACAACTCCCTGCGCATTCAGCCCAATGGGCAGCCATTGGCGGCTAAGCAAATCGAAATAGCTGTGATGCGCCGCGCTGCCAAAAAAATTCGGGATGACAAACGAGATGATTCGCCGCGCGGGGAGCGCCCAACTGCGCACCTGCGCCAGCGACACCGCCCCTTCGCGAAAATTGTGCGTGCCAATTTCCAGAAACGGGATTAACTGCACCGCGCCGATGCCCAGTCCCACCAGCATCATCACCAGCAGCCAGCCGCCGAGCCGCAGTGCCGGGATGATGGTTCGCTGGGCGCGCCACAGCGCAACCAATCGCCAGAGGGCATAAAATGCGCTCACCAACAGCACATAATAGGTAATTTCGATATGCCCTGCCAACACCTGTACAGCCATCGCCAGCGCACCCGCCACAATGTACGGGATTGGTGAATAACTCGCGCGTCCTTTTTCTTCCTGCTTGCGGATGATAATCTCGATGATTGCCAGCATCAGCGGCAGCCACACCGCCCCCGCCAGAATCATGGTGAACACCACCCGATTGAGGAAAAATCCGCTCAAACTGAACGTGATTCCCCCCAGCAACGCCCCGCCACGATTGGCTTTCAGCGTGCGCAGGAAAATGTAGGTGAACAATCCCGCCAACCACAGTTGGATCACCGTGAACCAGCCATACGCTTTTTCCAACGGCAGAATATAAAAGAGCAGACTCACCGGATAAAGCGCGGAATGCTGTCCGTTTGCCAAAAAAGGTTGCCCCGAAAAAATGTACGGGTTCCACAATGGCAATTCGCGGTTGGCAATGGCTGTGCGGATGTAGTCCTTCCAAACAGCATTTTCCAAAATCAGGTCGGAGAGGAGCAGATTGTGCGGTTGCCCAACGCCGAGTTCATCGACGAAAGAAGCATACGGCTCAAAAGTGAAGCGGTTGTCGGCGGGGAGGAGGGTTTTGCCGCCCAGCGCCACGGGGGCAAACAGAAACAACGGCAGCAAAAACAGAATTGCCGCCGCGAGAAGGTCTTTTTTGGTGATGGTACGAAGTTTCGTCATTCGTTACTCGTAAAGAATAGAACACGGATTGAACAGATTGAACAGATCTCCGCTGATATTTTTTGGTTGTATCTATTCAGTTACACAGAGAAACACGGAGAAAACACAAAGATACACTGA
>CAYPUV010000282.1:0-4371 GCA_964413895.1 uncultured Anaerolineaceae bacterium | reverse complement strand
GCGAAGGGGGCCGCACCGTCGGCGCCGGCGTCATCACCAAAATTATTGAGTAAGCTAGAAATGATTGGGGTTTAGTATGGCTAAACAAAAGATCAGAATTAGGCTCAAGGCCTACGACCATCGAGTGCTGGATCAATCGGTACGGCAAATTGTGGATACTGCGGAACGAACAGGTGCGGCAGTGGTTGGCCCGGTTCCCTTGCCAACCAAAATAGAAAAATTCACGGTCATTCGTTCTCCTTTTATCGATAAAGATTCGCGCGAACAGTTTGAAATTCGCACCCACAAACGGCTGATTGATGTTGTGGAACCCAGTTCCAAAACAATCGATGCCCTGGTACGCCTGAACCTACCGGCCGGCGTTGATGTTGAAATCAAGTAAAGTTGGAAAACTATTCGTTATCTAAATAGCTCTACAGCGTCACTGGATACTAGATAATGAAGAAAGGGGTAAGGGATGAGAGAATGATGCTTGTAATACAGCAGTTCTCTGTCTCGCTGGACCATGAAAGGTATTTTAGGTAGAAAAATAGGAATGACCCAGGTATTTAATGAGCAGGGGAATGTGGTACCTGTAACGCTCATTGAAGCCGGACCTTGCTACGTTACCCAAAAAAAAGAAAATGACAAAGATGGGTACACAGCAGTACAATTAGGATTTAGTGAAGTTTCAGAAAGACGAACCAACAAGCCTCTGTCTGGGCATTTACAAAAAGCAGGCGCTCCTATGCTCAAATACCTGCGTGAGTTCAGGGTGAAAAATCATGATGACCTTGAGCTGGGACAGGTTATCAATGCCGACGTATTCGAAGCAGGCGACCTGGTTGATGTGATTGGTACCAGCAAGGGTAAAGGCTTTGCCGGCGTAGTCAAGCGACACGGTTTTGCGGGTGGGCCAAAAACGCATGGTCAATCAGACCGTCACCGAGCGCCCGGTTCAATTGGTGCGGGCACCACTCCGGGGCGTGTATTCAAGGGGATGCGTATGGCTGGTCGAATGGGGGGGCAGCGCGTTACTGTTTCTAATCTTGAGGTCATTGTTGTGGACCCGGAACGCAATCTGATAGCGGTAAAAGGTGCAATCCCTGGCGCGAAGAATGGCTTGGTTGTGGTTAAAGAAGCTCGGAAAACCAAAAAGCGCGCGAGTTAGGAGTGGATGAAATGCGAGTTTCAATTAAAAATATAGCTGGTGAAAAAGTAGGCGAGATAGAATTACGGGATGATATTTTTGCAATTGAGCCTAATAAGCCCATAATGCACCAGGCGCTGGTTCGACAGTTGGCGAATGCCCGGCAGGGAACCCACAGCTCTAAAACTCGTGGCGAAGTAAAAGGCACAACAGCCAAATGGTATCGGCAAAAAGGCACAGGTAGAGCGCGTCACGGTAGCCGCAAAGCCCCCATTTTTGTGGGCGGCGGTATTGCTCACGGGCCAAAACCGCGCAAGTACACTAAAAAAATGCCCAAAAAAATGCGACGATTGGCTTTGCGTTCGGCGCTGTCGGTTAAAGCATCTGCCAACCAAATTGTAATTTTAGATGACCTGCAATTTGAACAACCTAGAACCAAGGATATGATTGATACGCTCAATAACCTTCAGATTGATAGTAGCGCTGTTGTTTTATTGCCAGAACGAAACGAAAATGTAGAAAACAGCATAAAAAACCTGCCCGATGTAAAATACTTGCGCGCCGGTTACCTGAACGTGCGAGACTTATTAGGCCACGACTTTCTTGTTATGCCTAAGGCTTCGGTAGAAATGATAGAAAGTATTTTGGGATAAGGTGGTACAGAATATGGCGCAATTGAATGAGTATCAAATAATAATCAAACCCATCACCACAGAGAAGAGTGTGGCGGCTACCGCAGAAGGAAAATACACTTTTGAAGTAGATATGCGGGCGAATAAAATACAAATTGCCGAAGCCGTTTCGCTGATATTTGATGTAGATGTTGAGAAAGTAAACGTTATTAAATCTATTCCCAAATTTGGTCGCTGGGGTAGAAAAACCGTAAAACGAAAAGCTGCAACCAAAAAAGCAATTGTTACCCTGGCTCTAGGCCAGAGAATTGATGCATTTGGAGTTTAGCCAGAAAAACGCTTATAAAAAAATAAGGTTAAAAGAAATCTACGCTACACATTTCAGCATTTTTAATCTTTATAATTTTTATAGGCGAAAAGCGGAGTGCATGTATGCCTATTAAGAGTTACAAACCAACCTCTCCTGGCCGCAGAGGGATGACCGTTTCTACTTTTGAACAGATTACCCGAAGCAAGCCAGAAAAAAGCTTATTGCGTCCTCTTCACAAGAAAGCAGGTCGAAACGCCCGTGGTGTTATTACGGTGCGTCACCGGGGCGGCGGGCACAAAAGAAAATATCGCATTATTGATTTCAAGCGCGATAAATTTGACATACCCGCAGTTGTCTCTAGTATTGAATACGACCCCAATCGGTCGGCACGGATTGCTCTACTTACCTACGTCGACGGCGAAAAACGGTACATCATCGCGCCGCAAGGGCTGCGCGTGGGCGACAAAATAATGTCTGGTCCAAACGCAGAAATCAAAGTGGGGCACGCATTACCCATTAGTCAAATTCCCTTAGGGACACAAGTTCATAACCTTGAACTGTACCCTGGCAAGGGCGGACAACTGGTTCGTTCTGCGGGTACAGCAGCCCAATTGCTGGCCAAAGAAGGTTCATTCGCTCAGGTACGTCTCCCCAGTGGCGAAGTGAGATTGGTGAACCAAAATTGTATGGCAACTATTGGTGTGGTGGGCAACGTTGAACACAACATCATTAAGTTGGGGAAAGCCGGTAGAAAACGCTGGATGGGTATTCGCCCTACTGTGCGTGGAACCGCGATGGACCCCAACAGCCACCCGCATGGCGGCGGAGAGGGGCGTTCTTCTGTTGGTATGCCCGGACCTAAAACCCCGTGGGGTAAACCGGCATTGGGCGCTAAAACCCGCCGGAACAAAGTAACCAACAAACACATCGTTCGCCGACGTGGTAAACGGCGGTAGGCAGAGTAGGAGCGAAATATGTCACGATCGTTAAAAAAAGGTCCGTTTGTAGAAGTAAAATTGTTAAAAAAAATCGAAGCGATGAATGACTCTGGTGAAAAGTGGGTTATAAAAACCTGGTCTCGCGCCAGCACCATCTATCCGCAAATGGTAGGACATACTATTGCCGTGCATGATGGTCGCCGCCACGTCCCCATTTACATCAGCGAAAACATGGTTGGTCACAAATTAGGGGAATTTGCGCCTACCCGCCTTTTCCGGGGACACGTGGCCAAAGAAAAAGGGTCTAAACGACGGTAACTAGAACAAAAGGTAACAACTATGGCAGATATTCAAGTTCAAGCAGTTTCTAAATATGTGATGGGGTCGCCGTTAAAAGCTCGGCGGATAGTTAATGTGGTGCGTGGCATGCCTGCTGCTAAGGCGCTTGAAGTGTTAACCCTGATGCCCCATGCCGCAGCCGAAACGGTTGCCAAAACTATTAAAAGCGCTCTTGCCAATGCAGAAGAGAATTACGGCCTGAACGGCGACGATATGGTTATTGCCCGTATTATGGCAAACGAAGGCCCACGTTTGAAACGTATGCGTTTTGGCGCTAGAGGTCGCATTAAACCTATTGTCAAGCGAACTTCACACATTACCGTAGTCTTGGAAGAGAGATTATAGGGAGGGTATCTTGGGTCGAAAAGTACATCCTACTGGATTTAGATTAGGGATTATCAAGAACCATCAAGCATCTTGGTACGCAGAAGGCAAAGAATACGCTGAATTATTGGGTGAAGACCGTGCCATTCGCAAATTAATTCGTCAAGAAAGTGAACATGCCGGCATTTCTAGAATAGAGATTGAACGACTGCCTGTTGCGCGGCAAGTCTCTATCAAAATCTTCACCGCCAAGCCAGGGATTCTTATTGGTCGGAAAGGCCAAAACGTAAACATTTTGCGCAAAAAACTGGAAGACCTGACAACTAAAAAAATTCATTTAGACATTATTGAAGTAGACAACGTTGATACCGATGCTTATTTAATTGGGGCCAGCATTGCCGGACAGTTAGAACGTCGGGTTTCTCATAAACGGGCTATGAAACAAGCAGTGCGTCGCGCAATGCGCGCCGGGGCAAAGGGGATTATGATTACCTGTTCCGGTCGATTGGGGGGGGCAGATATGGCTCGTAGAGAAACCGTTCGCGAGGGACGCATTCCACGCCACACCTTGCGCGCCGATATTGACTACGCCAAGGTAGAAGGCTTAACCACTTTCAGCAAAATTGGCGTAAAAGTATGGGTGTACAAAGGTGATATTTTGCCTGAAACCAAAGAAGAAATCACCGGGGCGTATAGTGC
>CAYPUV010000281.1:0-4395 GCA_964413895.1 uncultured Anaerolineaceae bacterium | reverse complement strand
TGACTGGGATGAGTACTTAAGAAAGTTTATGGGGCGTAGCGAGCGCAAACGGGCCAGGCGCCGACTGCGAATTGTGGATGGCGATGGTGAACTTAAGGTAAAACACACCACTTCAGGGAATTATGAAAGACAGGTTAACGCATTGAGCACACTTGTTCGCCACCGATGGGGACAAAGATTTGCCGGCTCCATTGATGATTTGCAAGTGCTTTTGCGTTTCTGTTTTGATGACGGATGCCTCCATCTGCCAGTATTGTGGCACAACCAAACCCCCGTTGCTGCCACCGCCTATTTTGTCGATAAATCAAAAAAGACCCTCTTTGATTTTATGGGGGGGTGGAACACAAATTTTGCTCGTTCTTCACCCGCCAACACACTTACTGCATACACAATTCGCTATGCAATCCGGAACGGGTTCAAAATATATGACTTTCTTAGAGGTGATGAAAATTATAAGCTGTCGTACGGTGCGGTAGAGCGGTTCAATACCTACAATATATTAATTCGCAAAGATTTCAGAAGCAGTTTGGTAAATATTGCGGTGAATATCGCCAAACAACTACGGCAGCGCTGACACTCAGACCCAACCAAGAAAATTTCCCCCTCCTCTTCATTTAACATCGTGCTATTGGAGGAATAACTTGAATGCATTAGCAGTAAACTATTTGTTGAATACCTTTTTGCTACGCACCCGTCACTTTTATCCACTTAATTGGGGAAAATATGAGTGGCAAGATGTCGTCAAGTTCTTGGCTGGGGGACGATTTCCTGACGCGGTCCAAAACTTAGAACAATTAGTTTGCCAATTAGCCAATGTTAAGTACGCATTTGCCCTCAACTATGGTACAAGTGCCATCCAGGTTGCCCTTGAGGCACTGAATCTTCCTCCAGGAAGCGAGGTAATTGTGCCCTCGTTCTCTTGTGAGGCAATGGTACTGCCTGCTATAAAAATCGGCTTAAAACCAGTTTTGGCGGATGTTGATCAAGATTTTAACCTACGGATTGAAAGTGCAAAAGAAGCACTTAACGCTAACACAAGCGCAATCATCTTTGCTCATCTTTCGGGGAAATTTGCTCATAATACTACTGAGATTTTGGCCCTGGCCCGCCAGCATGGGCTAAAGGTTATCGAGGATGCAGCTCAATCGTTTGGGCTTAAATGGCGAGGTAAATGGACTGGCACACTAGGGGATATAGGCATCTTTAGCTTTGGCGAAGGGAAGCACTTGTTTGGTCCCGGCGGAGGAATGTTGATTACAAATGACGAAACAGTCAATGATTACTGCCGGTCACGCCCATTGCCTGTTGAAACCAATCCGTCAATCCGTTTTCGGTTGCTGAGATTTATATGGCGTTACGGTTTACAACGTATTACATTTCCTTTTCGCGTTGCAACCAGATCGATGCGTACGCATCTGAAATATTTGTTTCCAGTGCAGTCTCCATCAGAATATTACACCTATACAGTCCGCCGGATCAGCGAGATTGAGGCAATTTTGGCCCACCATCGGATCGAACATTGTTCCGAAGTTATCCAAAAGCGCCAGGCAAATGGCAGGTACCTGTTGGAATCCGAGGTGTTGCAGCAAGCGGGTCTACAAGTTCCTGATCCCGTTAATCACATTTTTACCAAGTTTTTAATTTCTACGGGTGACAATGAGGAGGTAGCGCTTTATTTACGAATGCTGTTGCGTAAAAATGGAATAGAGACTGAACCCTCTTATAAGCCTTTACATTTGCGCCCGTCCTTTACACATTTAAAGCGAACCAGTATGCAAGAAACAGAACGACGTTGGCGTGGAGCGTTTTCGCTTCCTGTAAATCCTTGTTTAAATCAGGGGGATATGGACCACATCTTGAGCGTAGTTAGTGGTTACAAGAGATAATTAAGGGAGTTAACAATTATGGTAAACACAGGAGAAAGGATCGGTGAAACTGCCGATTATGTTGAATATTATGCCCATGAAAGTTACATAGAGAAGGCAGAAGAAACTATCATAAACCTGCTAAAAGAGAACTTATCAAAGATGAAAATGTTGGACATCGGCGTTGGAGGTGGGCGTACAACGTTACATTTTGCACACCTGGTCAAAGAATATGTTGGTATTGATTATGATGAGAATATGATATATGCATGTCGGAAAAGATTCCCTGATTTTGATAACACCGTTTCGTTTCTACCCGCTGACGCGAGATCGATGAATATCTTTGAAGATGGTTTCTTTGATTTTATATTATTTAGCGTGAATGGGATTGATTATGTATCTCATAAAGAGAGATTGAAGGCACTGAGAGAGATTAAACGTGTCGGCAAAAAAGGTGGATACTTTTTATTCTCCAGTCATAATTTAAATTACGTTGATAATATATTCGCCCCTAAATATTCTGTTCTTAGGCGTTCCAAAAACCTGGGTGAACGGCTCAAGGCATTGCTGTGGATTCTTCTGAATCATAATGCAAAAAGATTAAAAACTCAAGACTATAGCATGATCAGAGACGAAATGTATTTCCATAGATTGAAATGGGTGATTGCAGGCGGGTGGAGACGGTTCCGTCGCTATGATAATCGTCCCAACTATTACATAAAACCTAAGGCACAAATAAAACAATTAGAAAACATCGGCTTTAGGTCCATCAAAGTATACTCAATGGAAGGGGAAGAAATTAAAAATATCGGTGAGGACAACACAAAATCAGATAATTGGTTACACTATTTTTGTGAAATTTAGGTGTCCTTTCTAGTTTCGGGGTAAAACATTGGGGCTATTTGAGCTATCTCCCTTGAAAATAGATGTGTTCTGTCACTGCGAGCGATAGCGAAGCAGTCTCCACACATCAAAGAGGGATACCCCCAATTATCCAGGATTGTTGCAAAGTAAACTACCCTCTTCCCTTAAATTTTGGGAAAAGCGGGAATACGGGGGAATGGGGTAGTAGTCAAGGAGATGGTCGTATCTGTGCCTTCTCAATTATTCGGGGAAAAACCTGACGGGTCTTAAAAATCCGTCAGGTTTGGAAGCAATATCCCCAAACTATTGAGAAGGCACGCGTCTTGCGTAAAAGGATCTATCTCTGTTGATGTTTATTTCAAATTCTAACTTGTTTCTAATCAAATTCACATTAGACTCACGTTTGTTTCGCATAAAATTGGAGATGGTGTAGCTGTTCGGCATACATTAGATTAGTTTATTGACTGCTTGTAACACACCCTGAACATAGCAGATCCAAGTTGTTGCGTTTTTGTATCTGTGGTGAAGTGACGTAAATGAAACCTCGTAAAAATGTTTTGCCGCAAATCTATATTTTTCTTTTGCTTATTCTGATATTTACCCTGATGTTTCTGTTTTTGCCGGTGACTACTGCGAGCGCTCATCCACCACTTGCCAGACGGGCTGAACGATCCGGCTTGCTGACAGAAGCGTTAGTAGCCAACGCAATTATTTCCCGGCAAGACGGCGTGCCGATGCGTAGAATTGCTCTGGGCACGCCTGTCAGCGACAGCCGCTCGGCCCCGGCTGCTCTTGCCGTAGTCCCTTCTCCACCGATAATTGATGTATGGTATGGCACAAATCAGGCTTTTGGACAACTTGGCACACCGCAACAATGGATCAACATTCTGGGCAATGTGTATGATCCGGATGATGACCTTGCTTCGTTGGTGTACTCGCTGAATGGGGGGGCTAATGTATCATTATCCACCGGGCCAGATAATCGTCGCTTGCTTAACCCTGGCGATTTTAATATTGAGATAGACACAGCGCTGTTGAACAATGGCTCGAATCAAGTGGAAATTATCGCTACTGACAGTTTAAGCAATCAGACGGTGCAGACGGTAACATTTACTTATGATAGCACTACGATTTGGCCGTTACCTTACACAATTACCTGGAATACTGTCAGCAATATTACGGACGTGGTGCAGATTGTAGATGGGCTATGGACATTCAGTCCCAGCGGTATTCGCGTCGACTCGTCTGAGGTGGGGTATGACCGAATTGTGGCCCTGGGCGACCTGGCCTGGACTGATTTTGAAGTTACTGTCCCTATAACCGTCCATGCTACAGATCCTTCCGCATATGGCAATCCATACAGCGTTTCCCCTGGCATCGGACTGGTTGCGCGATGGCAAGGTCACACCAACGATCCCGTTGATTGCACAGGGTCATCTGGCGTCCACTGCGGATGGAATCCACAGGGAGGTAATCCCTGGTATGAATTTTCCCAGAGTGGGACCAGTGATGAATGGCGGCTAAACTTGAACGGTTTCACTTCGGTTGATCCATTGGGCCGAACAATGAGCTTAAATACGCCGTATTATTGGAAACTGCGCGGGCAGACGACCATCACCGGCTCGTTGTATCAGTTCAAAGTGTGGCAGGTGGGCAACCCCGAACC
>CAYPUV010000280.1:0-4464 GCA_964413895.1 uncultured Anaerolineaceae bacterium | reverse complement strand
GGAAAGCGTAGTTTCAGAAGCTCCCCCGCTTTAGCGGGGAGAGTGCGTCACTGTTCTCTCGCTAAAAATACAATCGGTATTTTAGCGCAAAATCGCAATTTCTGCACATGCACCGGCTCATTCAAACACCATACGAATATCTTGGTCGACATTCAGGGTTACATTGAACTCAATCTGCCCGTTGGGAGTGATTGCTGTAGGCTCCGGTGAAACCGATTGCACGGTGCTGTTTGGCGGCAATTGCACCGACACCCGCCCGGTGACCCCTGCTGTACCGGCCTGTTTTTGCAACGTCAGGTGATAACGCCACCCTCCTTCTGTCCTGCTCACTACCCTTGCCGGAAGATCATATTCAAACGTGGTCTCCATCGACTGTTGACGCGGCACCAAAACCAGCGTCCCCCAGATCGATTTACCCACCGCCGGAGGCAGCGTCTCCACCTGCGCCGGCTCATCCACCTGCCCCAGCAGATATTTGCCTGGCACGGCATGAGGCGTGGATGAAACCAGTTGACTGTCTGCCGGGGCGAAAATCCGCAAATAATCCCAATAGCACCGATCCATCATTGCCCAGTAATCTTTGCCGTAGCGCGGTGTGTGATTGCAATCAGCGACGCTCTGGCTGGGATTAGCCTGGCGCACCGTCAATGCCGCCGAGGGTGAATCGAGGGCAGACAGATTTACCTGATAATCAAACGTTGTTTCTGCCACTGCATTCATTTTGTTGAAGCCCACATTGGTGTCCACAATCATCAGATAATCGCCTTCACCTTGCCTGATTGCGCCATCCCACCCCTGCTGATGGATGACCGTCTGCGCGTCCGGGTTCGCCAGCCAGATTTGCACGTGCCGCTCGGCCAGCGTTTTCAAGATCGCCGCAATCAATTTCTGCCAGTTCACGCTGGCCGGTTCTCTTTCCACCCGTTTGCGCAGCGCCGCTACCAAATCGCCCATAAAATTCTTGCGCTGCTGATACCATTCCGCATCCCAACCTTTAAAATTCGGGTCCTGGGGCGACCAACTCTGCCGGATCAAATCCAGCACGTTTTTGCCAGTGGCCGGTTCATCAAAGATGGGAACCGAAACCGGCTCTAATGCCTGCACAATGTCACGCAGGGCAAGTTGGTCAACCGCAATCACGCCATCAATTTTTGTATCACGGCTGATGTGGTACAGATTGAGCATATCGTTGACGGCAGTTGGAAAATCGGGCGACCAGTTCCCGTCGCGGAACACCCAAATGTACGCCGACATGATACGCTTCAGTGGCCCCGGCACGGGCGGATACTCGTGGCTAAAATCGTCGATGGCGTAGCTGTCTTCAAACGTCAAATCACCAAGCCGACCACCGGTCAGAGTTAATGTACCTACCGCGCTGATGAAGCCGCCGGTGGCACGCAGCTCATCGTTGTTCTGGGCAATCAGTAGATAGGTTTTCGGTTCGGTCACCCCCAAAAAATCGGGGGCGGCGGGCGCAAGTTCCAATCCCAACTTCAACAGTGGTAAACCTTGCTCAAGCCGATTAACTTGTTTTGCCAGCGCAGGCGACAGCGTTGCCGCATCAATTTCAGCGCGATACGCCAGCGCGGTATCCACACTTTCTGCCGCCTGTGAAAACGCATCCGGGTTTTGGGCGATGGCTTCCGCCGCGCTCGCCAGCAGATCATCATTGTTTTCGGGGCGCTGGAGCACCTGTGGCACCACCGGTGACAGCACCGGCATCACCGCGTCTCCCGCTGCTGCCAGCGCTACGCCCATTGGCAGGAACTCCGGCACGGCGGCAACATCGCCGCCGATGGTGGGCAGCCAAGCCAGCCTGCGCAGCACTCCGTAAAACGGCGCAACTTCCGTTTCCAACGCGATCAAATCCTGATGCACCTGATGCACCAGCGGCTCAATTTGGGCCGGGTCAATTTGCGTTGGAGCAGCGGCCATCGCTTGCACCTGGGTTAGATCGGCGTACAGAGCGCGGGCGGCGATTCCAATGCGCCAACCTTTAATCGCGACTATCAATATAATGAACGCCAGCACTAACAAAATTAGGCGTTTGGGAGTGAAATAATTCTTCAATGATTGCAATTTACGGTCCATTCTGCTGACTGCTCACTATTATAGACGCGGCACAGCGGGTGCGGATACGGTTTCCGTCGAAAGAAAATGGTATCAATTTCAGTGAGATGAGGCAAATTTGGGTCGTGTCGTTGTAAATCGGCGCGATGCCAATCGAAAGCGACTAATCGGGTGTCCACCACCGTGACATCAGGACGGTTTTTCAGCGCGAAAAGAGCATACCACAGCGCGAACGTCTCGCGGTCGGTGTCGGTCAGCAATACCGCATTGGCGGGAGCTTGCGCCAGCACCGACTGCCAGAATGTTTCAGCGGCGGTGTCGTGGTGTAAATCGACAGATTTCCAATTTAACACACCCATCAGCAGTGTGAAAATCACCAGCGCTCCGATGGTCAGTCCGTGCCAGCGTGGGGGGATGTCTGCCAACAGTTGCACCACCCCCCACCCCACCGCTATCCCCAGCGGCAAAAATACCGGCAGTAGATAAACAAAGGAATCAACAGAGCCGTACCCCAGCGCGTAGACCACATACCCCCCCGCCGACACCACAGTCGCCACAACCAGCCCTCGATTTTCCCGCCACGTGCGCCATATCCCTGCCCCAGCCAGCGCCAGAACCACAAAACCGGGTTCAATGAGATAGTGGGTCAGAGCCGCCAGCCGGGCCAGCAACACACTATCCGAAACAGACAACAAATATCCCTGATACAACTGCCCTGAAACCAGCGCCCACATCCCGCCGAGGGTGTTCGGTTCGCCCCAGGTGATGGCGCCCTTTCCGGCGCGCAGGGGAAGATAAAGAAAAATCGCTGTGCCCAACAAAACACCAAAAAGTGTGTTTCGAGTTTCGAGTTTCAGGTTTCGGGCTGATGGCTGCTGGCTGATGGCTGAAAACTGATAGCTGATCACTGGTAACCAGAAAATTGCCGTCAGATGCGTTCCCAGCGCCAACCCGAACACCATGCCTGCCCAAAAGAGATTTCGCCCCCCCTGCCCTGTCCGGGTTACCAACCATAAAAGTAAACCGACAAAAAACAGGTTCACGCCGTATACTTCGGCGATGATGGCTTGCCCCCAAACCAATGGCGCAAAGGCAAAGCTCCACGCGCCTACCAACCCCGCCCAGCGAGAGGCAGTTTTTTCGATGATGATACGATAGAGAAAATATGCCGCGCCCGCCGTGCTCACCGCCGAAAGCAGATTGAATCGCCATGCGATGGTGCCGAGGGGAATTTTGCTGAACAGCCAGCCCAGCAAGGTGTAAGTGGGATAGCCGGAGGGATGCGGCACGCCCAGCGTCACTGCCGCCGTGATGAGATCGCCGCCATCTGCGCCGCTGTGCGCCCACGTCAGCCCGCTCGGCATGGTGAGCAGATAAATTGCCAGCGGCAGGACAAAGGCAAGCACCGGCGCAATATGTTTTTTTTCAAAACCGCTAATTTTCCTTTGCATTTATATCTTTTGCCACTACAACATCATTGAAATCCATCATTGATTCGGAACGTTGCTATGTCGCTAACCTTTGAGTGGCACGAAGAAAGAGCCCTTGCCAATCTCAAAAAACATGGGGTCAGTTTTGAAGAAGCGAAAACAGTTTTTGGCGACGCATTATCCATTACAATGCTCGACCCCGACCATTCTATAGATGAAGAACGTTACGTTGACATTGGACTTTCAGCCCGCGGACAAGCCTTGGTTGTCGTCTACACCGAACGGGCGGGCAATATTCGGTTAATTAGCTGTCGCCCGGCAACAGCCCGCGAGCAACAGCAATATAAAACTTATGACTTCTAAAAAAGATACTTCCGCACAACAGAATAATCAGTCTCAACCTCAGGAGTTGATGCGCACCGAATACGATTTCAGCAGCGGCAAACGTGGTCAACATCATCAAAATTACCATCAAGGACACCAAGTAAAAATTCATCAGTCAGATGGCAGTATCATCATTCAAAATTTTACTTTGGAAGAAGGCGCTGTTTATCTGGAACCGGATGTGAAAGCCTATTTTCCCGATTCAGAATCGGTGAATCAGGCTTTACGGGGTTTGATTGCACTCGTTCCCAAAAAATAGCTTCGAGCATTCATTCCAACCGCCCCGACACCGCCAGCTTCAGCCATCCCCAGGCGAACCCTGCCCCCAGCGATACCGCCCGCACAATAAGCATCAACGGGGCAACCCCCAACACCGCGCGGTCGCGCCGCCAGATTTTGCGATAAAATGGCACACCACTCCCCACCAACGCCAGCCAACTCACCAGCGATGCCCCCGCCAGCCATTCCCGCCGAAATATCATTGCCAGCGCGAGCAATCCACTCCCCAGCGCGGCGAAGCCCATTTGCAATTTCAGCACCTGCGGCGTGTGCGAATCGCGCGCCAATTTGTCGGGATGGC
>CAYPUV010000279.1:0-4595 GCA_964413895.1 uncultured Anaerolineaceae bacterium | reverse complement strand
CAGCGGATGGGCAGTGGTGGGTATCATCACGCCAGGGTTTTCTGGTACACGTGCGACCGCTGGGGCGGTTGTTTCGAGCCAAATTTCGGGCGGCATTGCAAAAGACAGCCCTGTTCGAATGAGGTGCCACCTGTTATTTGCGCTTGCTGCAACCGCTGCCGCTGACCAAGCGCAAATAACAGGTGGCACCTCCGGTTGAGGTTGAACGCAACTCGACGGAGGCTGAGCCCGGGGCGTTGAACCCTGCGCCAGCGGTGATCTGCCCGACGTGTGGCGGCTCGATGACGCGGCGACGGGTACCTCCGCTGCGGAGCAAACCACCGTAAAGGGGAATGCTCATCCAAGCTATTTCAAAAATGCATAATATGCTTGTTTGTCATTCACACCCAGTTTGAAAAACTTTTGCCGTTCCCCCTCTTCCATCATCTGTTTGAACTGATTGTACCCATAAACAGATTCATCAAATCCGCCATATTTGCGGGTAAGGGCTTGTTTAATGTACGACAGATAAACCTGTGCTTGGTTTGAACTGCGGATGATAGACACAATTTCCAGAAAAACCTGATCCGCCTCGTCGGGAAGTTCTGCAGATTTGTTGTGGTCATTTGATTGCGGGAGTGTGAGCCAATCACGCAGACCGGCAGTGTTCAGCACAAAATACCCTTTTTGTGCTCCCTGTTCAATCATTGCCTTGAATTTTTCAAAGCCGTAGTCTTGTTGGTCGAACTTGCCATAGGCCCGAATTAATTTTTGCTTAACATTGGTCAGTAGTAGCGGCGCGCCTTCTTCTTTCTTCAAAATTTTTACAATCTTCTTGTACACTTCATCCAGTTTTTTAGAGTTTTTGGGAAGGGATACTTCCGCGACAGGGTCTGGTGTAGTGGGGTTTACGTCCTGATCATAGATTAACAGCGTGTCTACCAGATCGCCTAGCCGACTGGAGGCGTTGTTTGATTGAGCAATCACCACGACGGTTTTACCCAGCGGGCGGAGCGCCGTGACAACGTGAATGAAGTCACCATCGCCTGTGACCAATATAAAAACACTGATGTTCGGGTGTTGATAGGCAAAATTAATGCAGTCGGTGGCCAGTTTCACATCAACATTGTTTTTGTATCCGGCGGGGACATAAACTGGTTCAAAGCCAATTTTGTACAGCACCAGCGAATCTTGCTGAAAGCGAGATTCGCGCCAGTCGGCGTAAGCTTTAGCCAGTACCAGCCGGCCGTACCCTTCTGCCACTTCGCGCAGCGCGGAAATATTGGCTTTGCCGCGAATAAAGCCGTGCATATTCTCCCAATCAATAAACATAGCCACATCGGTGATTGTGGGTTGTAAACTATCTTGAATTTCCATACGTTTGAATCCTTTACGATAGCGTAAATAATCGCTATATTCCTTGTATTATATTACTCATTGTAACCGCAGATGCCGAGTCAGGCAATTTGACACGCGCTCGTCTCTGTGATATGATTTCGTCAGTTTTCAACAGGTAGGCAAAATGGGCAAACAACTTTCTAGCCAACCACAAGTGAATATAGCTTTACTCAATCAATCTGCTGTGCTGGTCGATAGTCAGATTAATTTTTGGACGTTCGCCTTTGGTTTGGTGAGCGTTTTTTATTTTTGGAGCTATTTTTATTTTTGGGGTCTCAGAGGGACGCTTAATTTTGGCTACTGATTAAAGGGTATGAATTTAATCCTGGTACACAGAGCGTCCCACACAGCGGGGCGCTTTTTTTAGTTGGATCAATATTCGTTAAAGATTGGAGAAACTATGACGGTTGTTTGCAGAGGCGTGCGTGGAGCCACGACCATTGAACATAATACAGCAGTAGAAATTCTTTCGGCCACCGCAGAACTATTACAATTGATGATTGAGGCCAACAACATTCACCCCGATGACGTAGCCAGTGTGGTTTTTACAACCACCCCCGACATTAACGCAGAATACCCGGCTCTGGCTGCCAGAAAACTCGGCTGGACCGATACAGCCCTGTTGTGTGGCCACGAAATGAACGTCCCGCACGGACTCGAAAAATGCATTCGTATTCTTTGCCACTGGAACACTACCAAATCTGCCCGTGAGATTCAACATATTTATATTAAAGGAGCTGTAAATTTGCGCCCAGACATAAACGCGTTTAAAAAGATTTCGCAGCATTCAGCTTCCAATGGAAACCGTAAGGATTATACAAGGAGAGCAAGATGATTCACCAACCCGTAACTATCGCCCCGGTGAAAACCGAACATCATCCCAGAGAGGCAAAAACACCTGCCTCACACTTTGCGGAGGGACACTGGTCGCCTGCCTGAGCTTGTTGTTCATCCTACGCCATTCCAGACATTACTGGATGAAAAAAAGGAGATTTCTGCTATGATTATTATAATGAAAGTCAACGCCTCGCCGGACGAAATTAATGCCGTAAAGGCCCGAATTGAGGCTCAGGGATTGCGCGCCCACCTTTCCCAGGGCGAAGAACGAACCATCATTGGCCTCATCGGCGATAAAAGTGTTGTTGTTGAAGATAATCTGTTGCGTATGCCCGGTGTGGCACGCGTCATGCCGGTTAGTCGCCCCTTTAAATTAGCAAGCCGGAATTTTCATCCAGAAGATACAATCGTTACGATCAACGGCCATCATGTGGGTGAGCGGCAGGTAACAATAATAGCTGGGCCTTGTTCCGTTGAAAATCGTACCCAGTTGTTAGAAGTTGCGTTTGCCGTAAAAGAAGCAGGGGCGCACCTGTTGCGCGGCGGCGCGTTTAAGCCGCGCACCTCGCCGTACAGCTTTCAAGGGTTGGGAGAGGCTGGACTTGAAATTTTGGCCGAAGCGCGCGAGCAAACGGGACTTGCCGTTGTAACCGAGGTGATGTCACCAGAAGACTTGCCCCTGGTGGAACAATATACCGACGTGTTGCAGATTGGCGCGCGCAACACACAAAATTATGCCCTGCTGAAAGCCGTTGGCCGGTCGCATTTGCCTGTACTGTTGAAACGCGGCATGATGAGTACCATTGAAGAACTTTTAATGAGCGCTGAATACATTCTGGCAAACGGCAACGAGCAAATTATGCTCTGCGAGCGTGGTATTCGCACCTTTGAAACCTACACCCGCAACACACTCGATATCAATGCCGTACCGGTACTAAAAGAACTGACGCACTTGCCGGTGATTGTTGATCCCAGTCACGCCACCGGAAAATGGAACCTGGTCCAATCGGCCAGCCTGGCCGGGGTTGCCGCCGGCGCCGATGGACTGATTATTGAAGTTCATAACCATCCAGAACTGGCTATGTCTGATGGTGGGCAATCGTTAAAACCACAGCGCTTTGCTGAATTAATGGTGAAACTGAACCGTGTGGCCGAAGCCATCGGCAGAACAGTGTGACAGATAGAGATAGAGAATAGGAGGTGCATTTTCGACCCTGAATTTACTCCCTCACTGGCAGAGGCACAGATTGCCCTGGTTGGTCTGGGTTTGATGGGCGGTTCGCTGGCACTACGCTTGAAAGCGAAGCGCGTGTGTCGGCGGGTGGTGGCTCTGGTGCGCAGAGAAGCCGCCGCTGCTGAAGCACAACGCCAGGGAGCGGTAGACGTGGCAACCACAAATCCAACGCTGGCGCTTGCAGACGCCGATATTGTTGTCTTCTCAACGCCGGTGCGCGTGTTGGTGCAGCAATTGCACAATTACGCCTCCCTCCTAAAGCCAGGAGCCATTGTTACCGATCTTGGAAGCACCAAACGCACAATTATGCAGGCGCTGGACAACTTGCCGCCCCACGTTCATCCGGTGGGGTCTCATCCAATGTGCGGGAAAGAAACTTCTGGCTTGGCTGCCGCCGACACTGACCTGTACGAGGGCGCAACCTGGGTGGTCAGCCCGTTGCCGCGCACACCACAACCGGCGCTGGACATGATTGAACACCTGGCTCGCGCGGTGGGCGCTGTCCCCTTGCGCCTTGACTCCCAGCAGCATGACCGGTTGGTTGCCGCAATCAGTCATCTACCGTATCTGCTGGCGGTGGGATTGATGCTGACTGCACAAACAGTCGCAACTCAGGATGACCTTGTCTGGCGGGTTGCTGCATCTGGGTTTAAAGATACGTCTCGCCTGGCAGCTTCAAACGTCAATATGATGCTTGATATTCTGATGACCAATTCAGACGCGGTTTTGGAAATGGTAGAGCAGGTGCAACAGCAACTCAATACAATTTCTCAGGCGATGGCCGCCGGGAACGAGGAAACGTTGCGCGCCTTGCTGGAACAAGCCAAAACGCAACGATCGACATTATACCTGCCCCCTGCTTCCCCATAACAGATGTGGAATCTTGAAAAGAAAGCTCAATTGCATTATAGTGTCTGTCAACTTTGCTGTGGAGCGTAACTGAACGTTGAATGGAGACTGTATGCCACTCACTATCACTCATTCCCCAACAGGATTAAAAGGGACAATCACTGTTCCCGGTGACAAATCAATTTCCCACCGGGCTGTTGTGTTGGCGGCCCTGGCTGAAGGCACATCGTACATTGAACAATGGCTTCCGGCCGGCGATTGTTGGGCCACGGTCCATGCACATGTGTCTTTTATGCGA
>CAYPUV010000278.1:0-4600 GCA_964413895.1 uncultured Anaerolineaceae bacterium | reverse complement strand
GAGACCTCTGTGAAACTCTGTGTTACAACTTGCTTGCTGAATAGTTACAAATTAAGTATAAAATCCTCTCTGTTCTCTGCGTAGCCTCTGTGAAACCCTGCAGTCCTGATTTCTCCCCAAATTATTGAGATGACGCATTTATCATCTCTAAAAGTTCAGCCGCCAGGTTGTAGCGTTTGAATGGCGGCATTATGTACACTCCCGCAATCCGTTCCCTGATTTCTGTAATTAATGCATAGGCCATTGACAGCCCTTGCTGTGACGCGTGCTCACCGGCCTGACTCATTTGGTACTGCATTTGCTGGGGAATAGTAATTCCCGGCACTTCGTTGTGTAAAAATCGGGCGTGGCGTTCATTGTAAAGTGGTAAAATGCTCACCAAAATAGGGATCGATAGCGGGCCGAATTTGTCCTCATACGCCGCCACAAATTGCTCAAGCGGTTCGGGAGTGTAAATTGGCTGGGTCATCACAAAATCAACCCCATTGTCAATCTTCTTTTTTAGCAAATTGACTTCCTTTTCCAGTTTAATGGCATTCAAATTCAACGCCCCCCCCACCAAAAAGTTAGTTGGCTGAGAAATAGGCTTGCCGGCATAATCAATGCCTGTATTGAAACCACGCTTCACCAACTTTATCAACCCAGAAGAAACCACATCATGGTGGTTGAACGCCTCCGGGTAATCACCAATGGCAGTTGGGTCGCCCATCACCACAAACAGGTTGCGAATATTTAAGGCATGGGCAGCCAGCAAATCGCCCTGAATGCGCAGTAAATTGCGGCCCCGCGTAGGAAAGTTCAGCACGGTTTCCAACCCCACCTCGGACTGGATGAGGTGGCACACAGCCCAGGGACTCATTTTCATCCGCGCCACAGGGCTATCGGCCACATTAACCACCGTCACGCCCGCTTCTTGCAAAGAACCCGCCGCCGCCAACACCTTCGCCGCCGACGCTCCATGCGGGGGATGTATTTCAACGCTGGTGACAAATTCGCCGGCAGCTAATTTCTGAGCCAATTGAGTGGGGTTCAACACGTCGACGGGAGCATCCGTCTTTTCCAGGGTCGCCGAACTGACAACTTCCACAACGGGTTGTGAGGACAGGTGATCAAGCGTGTAGCGCATTTTGGCAATGTGTACCTCGGTAGTGCCACAGCAACCACCAATCAGCGATACGCCGGCGTGCGCAAACGTCGCCGCGTAATCACCAAAATAATCGGGGGTAGCAGGGTACACCAATCGCCCCCCACCCAGCCGATGCGGCCATCCGGCGTTGGGCTGGGCAGACAAATACGTGCCCGGCTGCAGATGGTCGGCCATTATTTTTATGCTGCGCAAAACACGCGCCGGGCCAACCGAACAATTAGCTCCCACCACATCGACATTGAGCTTATTCATCATTTCGGCTACATCGGCCGGCGCGTCACCCATCGGCGTAACACCATCATTGGTGAATGTTACTTGCGCCACAATGGGAATTGCGCCATCTACGGCGCGAGCAGCGTGGAGAGCCTGTTCCAATTCTTTCAAGTCGCCGAAGGTCTCGAAAATAAGTAAATCTACATTGGCAGCCACCAGCGCTTCGATTTGTTCCTTAAAAGCCGCGAATGCTTCGTTAAGCTGAAGCCGCCCCAGCGGGGCCAGATGCGCCCCCAGCGGCCCCACCGATCCGGCAATGAATATCTCCTTAAATGACGCCTCGATCACCCGGCGAGCCAGTTTCACTGCCGCCTGATTGATTTCGGTAACTTTACTTTCCAGGCCGTATTTGGCAAGTTTTATTCGGTTTGCACCAAAGGTATTGGTCTCAATCACCTCTGATCCCGCGTCGATGTACGCGCGATGTACTTCGGCAACAATGGCCGGGTTGGTTAAATTCAGTTCATCAAGGGGACGGTTGGCGGGTGCGCCTCGATTGTAGAGCATCGTGCCAGTGGCACCATCACAAAGCAGAGGGCCTTGGTCCAAACGTGCTAAAAATTTGTTGTCCATTCGAAGTTTGTTTCTCCATTTCTATCGACTTGCGAGAAACTATTATACCATGTTTTCAGACAATTACTTCATTTATGCAAGGCGGCATGCTATAATTCAATGATGATAGTAACCAGTCCCTTCCCCAAACGTTGGAGGATGGGAAATAAAATGGGGCAACGCCATAATTCTGAACCCCCATAGCTGCGAAGGAGTTTTAGGATGACACACCCGGGTACATCTTCCCATCCCCTACGAGTTGCGATTATTGGCGCGGGGCCGGCCGGTTTTTACGCTGCCAGTCATCTCTTTAAAAAAGATGATTTGGTTGTTGAAGTTGATATGTTTGACCGTCTGCCAACACCGTTTGGATTGGTGCGTGCGGGCGTGGCTCCCGATCATCAAAAAATCAAATCTGTCACCAAAGCCTTCGACAAAGTTGCCCGGCATCCCCATTTTCGTTACTTTGGCTACGTGGAAATTGGGAAAGATATTAGCGTAGCAGAACTGCGCGCGCACTATCACCAGATTATCTATAGCACAGGCACCGAAAGTGCCCGCAAGTTAAATATTCCAGGTGAAGATTTGCAGGGTAGTCACGCCGCCACAGAATTTGTGGGCTGGATTAACGGGCATCCTGATTATCAAAACTTCTCATTTGATTTTTCGCAAGAGCGGGTGGCTGTAATTGGGATGGGCAATGTGGCAATGGACGTTGCCAGACTGTTGAGCAAAACGCCAGAGGAATTAGCAAACACAGATATTGCAGACCACGCGCTAGAAGCGCTACGCCACAGCCGCATTAAAGAAATTTTTATCCTGGGCCGGCGCGGCCCAGCACAAGCAGCCTGCACCATTCCAGAGTTAAAGGAATTGGGGATTTTGCAAAACACAGTGGTGCGTGCGTTCCCCACGGAGGTTGAACTAGATGAAATGAGCCGCACCATCACCGAAACAAACGGGCAGGCCAAACGGAAAGTAGACATTTTGCAGGCCTACGCCCGTCAGCAAACGAATGGAGACTCACATCGGCTCATCACGTTTCGGTTTTTGGTCTCGCCAGTAGCATTGATTGACAATGGTGTTGGTCGCGTGAGCGCTATTCGATTGGCGAAAAACGAACTCTACGCCACGGAAACCGGGGGCCTGCGCCCCAAACCCACCGGTCAATACGAAGACCTGGCCGTGGGATTGGTTTTTCGCTCTATTGGGTATCGAGGAGGTCCATTGCCGGACGTCCCGTTCCAGGAGCAATGGGGGATTATCCCAAATGAAATGGGACGGATATTAAACCCCGAAACAATGAAACCATTGAGATGAGAATATACAGCCGGATGGATTAAACGTGGGCCGTCTGGTGTGGTGGGGACCAACAAGCCCGACGCCGCCGAAACGGTGGCAGCCATGCTAGAAGACCTGTCACACGGCATGCACCTGCTTCCGGCGCACCCGAAGCGCGAGGACATTCAAAAGCTAGTGCAACAGCGCCAGCCAGACTATTTTTCATACGCAGATTGGCTACGCCTAAACACTCTGGAAATAGAACGCGGACAGGCTCAAGGCCGTCCGCGCATTAAATTCACACGTATTGCCGAGATGCTAGCGGTACTGAACCGCTAAAGGCGCTCACGTGAGCTTCATCACCACCATGCCGAATACGTCGGCGGCGGCATTGGCTTTGTCTGACATATTTGCTACGTGACGATAAACCTCTCTGCGCCGCAACATCATCATCAACGGCTTAAAATCTTTGGCTTTGGTGAACAGTTCCGCAATAGCAATGCGGTAGGTGTCCTCAACTTCGCTTTCAAGTTTTTTCGCTCGTTGGGCATGCTGTCCCGCCACACGCGGATTGGCGGCAAGCCGGTGCATCGCCATTGCCAGCTCTTCCGCCTCTTGCCGGATTAAGGTGATCATTTTTATCAAATAGTCATCAGCATCAATCTTCAATAAATCCATTTCTCGAATGGTGGTCAGCGCGTAATCCAGCATATCGTCAATATTTAACGACAGGTCAAAGATGTCTTCCCGGTCAAAGGGGGTAATGAACGTGTTATGCAATTCATCAATAAGCACCCGTCTGATTTCATCGGCCTCATACTCTTTGGCCCGAATCTTCTCAATCCCGTCTTCGTCAGGCTTTAAGATGCACGTTTCCAGAAGTTTCATTCCTTCAACGGTAACTTCTGCCTGCTCAATGAGCAAGTTAACAAATTTGTCTTCCTTCTTATTTTTTAGTGTGTCCAAAATACTCATCAGTTGATACCTTCCTAGATGTCCGGCGATGCCAACCCCTGAAATTAACAATAGACTACAACTTACTATCGGCCTCGTCTTATTTTAACCACAAAATAACTTTGAGCAAAAACGTTCCCCCGCCCGGCCTGGTTTATCGAGCAACTTTCCACAAAAATAGCGCGGCGGCGAGAACCAACAACCCTGTATTTAAGGAATTTGCCCCCTCTGCAGTGCGCAATGCAACACCAGAAGCCAATAATCCCACCGAAACTACTGCCCATGTAAGCCGTTGCACAGAATGATTAAGCTGGCCAATGGTCTTGCGCGCCTCTGGCGCAAAGGACATTTCGTAAGCTAATGTGCCCCGTTGTGCCTGGGTCAGTACTCTAT
>CAYPUV010000277.1:0-4640 GCA_964413895.1 uncultured Anaerolineaceae bacterium | reverse complement strand
GTCCCCGTGTTGGCGCAAGGCGGCGGCGAGTTGCTTTCACCGCTGGAACAGTCGGCGAGTACCGCCGGGTTTTTGCTGTTGCTGCCGTTGGGGCTGCTGCTGCTCACCGCCAGCGCCCTGCCCGATGCTGAGCGGGACGCACCAGCGGCGGCAACCAGCGCGCTGGTAGTGTGGGGCGTGGCGGTACTGGCTTTTTTCGCCGCCGGGTTCGCGCTGGCCTTCGGCGGCGTGGCGGTGAGCAATCCGCATCCCGATTTTGCTGATCTCTTCTGGAACTGGTCGCCTTTGGCACCCTCCTTCGGGCCGAATTGGGGGTTTGCGGGACTGCGTGGCTGGGCACTACTCGGCCCGGCGGCAACTCCCGGCGTGTACGACCTGTTTCTACGGCATATTGCTCTGTTGGGGGTGGTGACAGTGCTTCCCACAGTTGTGCTCTTTCGGCGCATGCGCGGTTGGATGCTGGTAGCGTTCGGTGTGGTGGCGGGCACATTGCTGTATTCCCTGCCGATAAACTGGGTGTGGAGCCGCGGTTGGCTGGCAAACCTGGGTCTCAATTTGGGGTTGGGACACGGGTTTGTGGATGCTGGGCTGGCGACGCCTTTCGCCATTGCCGGGATGACCACTCTGCTGGCGTTGGTAATTTTGCGTCCGCCCGCTGCTGACGCGGTTTCTCCCGCCGATGATCCCCCTGCTGCTGCTGATAGCACAACGTCCGGCGCCGGGGAATTTGTGGAAACGCCGCTTCCATCCGCTTATTTGCCCCTGTTGAGCTTCTTCGGGCTGGGGATGATTTTGTGGAGTTGGGCGTTCATCTCCAATGGACAGCACATTCCCACCTTCACTGAGTTGGCGATTCCTCGCGCGGCGTTGAACGGTTTTTTGGGGGCGTTTGCTGGATTAACGGCGGCAGCACTGTACAGTCGCTTTGTCACTACCCGCTTCGATGGACTGTTGCTGGCGCGGGGGGGGCTGGCAGGGTTAGCGCTGGTGAGCGCCGCCGCGCCGTTTATGGTTCCGTGGGAAGCGGTGGCCGCCGGGCTGCTGGCGGGACTACTCTTACCCTTTGTGCTGTATCTGGTTGACCATCGATTGGAATTGGCTGACCACACCGGCAGCGTGGCCTCGCTGGCGGTGATGGGCGTGTTGGGCTGGCTGCTGGTGGGACTGGTGGCCGATGGAACGGGCAGCGCCGGGTGGAACGGCGTCGGCACGGAGAGCTATTTGGGTGTTGCCGGGCAAGGCGTCTCCGGGCTGCTGGTTGCGGCCGGGCGCGCCATCGACTGGCCAGGGCAGATGAACGCGCAACTGATCGGCACGGCAGCAATTGTGCTGTGGACGGCACTGATCGCCGGGGGATTATTCCGTATGTTGCGCTGGGCGATGAACCGTGTTGCGGATGAGGTGTAAAAACTGCTCGTAATTTTTTGGTTGGGTAGGGGAAGTGTTTTGTTATTGCGCAGCCCGCAGGGCTGAAGCCTGTCTAGAACTTGCCGAAGGGCAATCTCCACGTTGCAAGGGAGGAGATTGCTGCGCCGTTTGCAACGGCTCGCAATGACATGACAAGCTGCCATTTTTTACGTTTCATCCCATATTGTAACCTGTTGCCAACAAATTGTTACACCAGACTCACCGGGTCAATGTCCACCCGCCAATCGAGGGGGAGGGGCACGGGACGCAGCACGGCAGCGGGATTGGGGGCGCGCAGCAAAATCTGCCAGCGGTAGCGATGGCCCACCCGCTGCACGTAAGTTGGGGCCGGACCAATAATCTCTACTGCGGGGAAGCCTTCTCTGTCCACCCACAACCGGAGTTGGCGGGCCATTTCTTCCGCCGCCACCTGCGAACGCTCACGCCCACTGCCGATGTGAGTCAGGCGAGCCAGCCGCTTGAAGGGTGGGTAACCCTGTTCGTACCGAAACCGAAGCTCATCATTATAAAATGTGTGATAATCGTGCTTTGACGCTGCGACAATAGCTGGCTGATCGGGGCTATACGTTTGCAGAATAACTCGTCCCCCCAGCGGGCTGCGGCCCGCGCGCCCGGCCACCTGCATCAACACCTGAAAGGTGCGCTCGGCGGCGCGAAAATCTGGCAGGTACAGGGCCGTGTCGGCAGAAATAACCCCCACCAACGTTACCAGTGGCAAGTCCAGTCCTTTGGCCACCATTTGCGTGCCGATCATCACATTGGCCCGTCCTTCCACAAAATGTTGCAAAAAAGTGTAATGACTTCCGCGCCGGCGCGTGGTGTCCAGGTCCAGCCGAATGGGGCGGGCCTGGGGAAATGTCCGCTTGAGCACGGCCTCTACCCGTTCTGTGCCCAGCCCGAAATAGCGAATACGGTCGCTGTGGCACTTTGGACAGGTGGAGGGAATTGGGGCGCGAAAACCGCAGTAGTGACAGGCCATTTGCTGGTGTGGATTGTGGTAGGTCAGTGTGGTGTCGCAGCGCGGACATGTGGCCACGTAGCCGCAATCGCGGCAGATGACAAACGTGGCTGTGCCGCGCCGATTGAGAAACAGGATAACCTGCTCGCCCGCCGCAAGCGTTTCTTCAATGGCGGTTGCCAGCGCCCGGCTGAAAATACTGCGATTACCTGCTTTCAACTCCTCGCGCAGGTCAACCACTTCCACGGGGGGCAGGGGCAGCGATACCACGCCGTGGCCGGTGTGGGGCAGGTGGTCAACGCGCTCCCCGCGCCGGGATTTGCGCTGAAGCAGGGTTTGCTGCACGGCCAGGTGTTCCTGGTGTGCCAGAATGCGGGTGGGCAGGGTGAGCAGGTGATACTCGCCGCGTTGCGCCTTGCGATAACTTACCACATCGGGGGTGGCACTGCCCATAATAATGGGCGCGTGGTTCAGGCGGGCAAATGCAATGGCCGCGTCGCGGGCATGGAAGGTGGGGGTGCGGTCTTGCTTGTAGGCAGGTTCGTGTTCCTCATCCACAATAAGCAGCCCCAAATTTTGCACCGGGGCAAACAGCGCCGAACGTGGCCCGACCACAATTGACAAATCGCCATTCCGCACGCGCTCCCAGGTATCAAATCGTTCCCCCGGCGACAGCGCCGAATGCCACACCGCCACCTGCCGGGGAAAACGAGCGCGCACGCGTTCTACAATTTGCGTGGCCAGCATTACTTCCGGTACCAAAAAAATCACGCCCCGTCCCTGTGCCAGCACGCGGGCGATGGCTTGCAAATATATTTCCGTTTTGCCGGAGCCGGTGACGCCGTGGATGAGAAATGGTTTGCCGGGGGCATCTAATGCAGGGATGATGGTCTGCATTAGATGCGCTTGTTCCGGGGTGAGTGCAGGCGCACGGGACAGGGTGAACGTCTTGCCCGCCAGCGGGTCGCGCCAGTGCCGCGCGTCGTCAAAGGCAATCGCCCCAATGGCTGCCAGGTCTTGCAGTGTTTTTGAGGTGGCATCCGTTTGGACGTACACCCACCCAATCCAAACCGGGCCGTTTTCTTCTGCCAGCAGGTTCAACACGGCGGCGTGGCAGTGTGCCTTTTTTAAGTCGATGACGGCGGCGGGAATATCGGTGTGGGGCAGGCGCAGGGCAACGCGCGGCGGCTCGGTTAGCTTGATGATGTAGCCTGCTTCGTGTAGTAGTTTTGCCGCCAAACGGTCAGCTGCGGACAGCGAAGCAAGCGGAATAGGCTGTCTCGCAGCTCGCAATGCGTCCAACAAAGCTTTGGCTTCCGGCGAAAGGTCATCCCCGGCAGATGGTTGCGGGGGCAAGGTCAGCAGGGTTCGACGCGGCAACAGTTCAATCCATCCTCGCTTGGCCAATGCTTTGAAGGGGCTAACGGTGGCCACACCCACGGCTTGTTTCACGGTTTCCAGGCGTGGCAGTGGGTCGTCGCTTTCCGCCAGCGAGCGCAGAATCTCCGCTTGTTTGGAGGGGCGGCCAAGTTGTGCCAGCGCCTCGTCAAATTCATCGGGCGAGATGAGCAATTCCACTGTGCGTTCGATGCGCGGGCCAACCCTGGGTTTTGACAGCGTGGCCCGGCGGCGGACAACTTTTTTCTTTTCCAGTGATTTTACAACGTTGCGGTCTAAATCGTTCAAAGGGACGGGCCTGGTTTGCTGCTGCAAGTAACGCAGCAAAACCACTTCTGGGGGAGAGAGGCCGGGGGGCAGCGGATCGGCGGTGGTGGCTTCAACCACCGTCATCGGCTGCCGATTTGCGCCCGGCGGCAAAAAATAGTTCACGCAGATGCTTAACGGGGCCAGATATTCGCTTGCCAACCAGCGCGCCAGGGCCAGTTGCGCCGCGTTCACCGCCGGTTGTGGATCGAGGATTGCCTGGATGGGGCGGGTTTTGGGGACGGGGGAAGCATCGCTGAGGGCCACAACCACCCCCTGCAACACCTGTTGCCGAAATGGAACCGCAACCAGATGGCCCGGCTGGAGTTGTTTTTCCAACTGGGGCGGAATGTGGTAATGAAAGGTCTTTTGGCGTGTATCATCCAATGTTCGCCATTCCATATGGATGGTATTGCCTTCTGCTACCCGACGGCGTTGGACGATGGGCCGATTGACCACCCCTTCAGCATAACGCGGCATGTTCTTTTACCCACAGCGCCAGGGCTGTCCCGCCCACCAGGCTGTCTTGGGTTACCAGTGGAATCCATAT
>CAYPUV010000276.1:0-4679 GCA_964413895.1 uncultured Anaerolineaceae bacterium | reverse complement strand
TGTTAAGTGAACACAATGTTTGTGGGGAGAAGATGTAAGGTGATGGGATTGCCTTATTCCAGCGATGGAGGTGTAAAACGAGCCGGCTCAATCATTATAGCATTTGTGTGCGTGGGGTTGATAGCGGCGTGCAGCAACGGCGCAGCGACCCGTACTACGCCGGCTTCTCGTAGCAATAGGCAACCGGAGACGCCGCTCCCCCGGCCACTTGAGCGAGTTGCCCCCACGCCGCTCCCGCCCCCGGCAACGTTTACCCCTGCCCCCGCGCAAAATTCTAAACAGAGTCAGACAATCCCTACTGTTACAGCCGCGCTGGTGCAGAATGATGGGTCAGGCTCCGCAGAACCGGCCTCGCCCGCGACCACTCGCAGTCCAGCCGCCTTTTCTATGGAGGGAGCATCTGGTGGCGTGCCGGCCACACCACCGCAATCCTCCCTGCCAACCGATTACGATGCCGCGCAGGCAATTACACAATACGCGGCAAATGTGTTGCATGTAAATGTTGAGGTTGTCGTGGCCGGGAGCAAAGCAGGCGACGTCCCTGTTCCCCAATCTGTGCAGGAAAGTCTTGATGCGGCAATCAATGTAGCCGGTACAACCTATGCTGGACTGCTGCAAAATGGGGCCGCCTCGGTGAGTTTGGGCGCAGGCAACATCTCTGGGAATATGGACGCCGACATTCAAGATGCGTCATTGGGGGCGTTTAGCCTGTTGCAAGCGGGCGCTGTCCCCACTAATGAGACAGATGCACTGGTATTGGTGCAGGTTACCTTCCCGGGTATTGCGGATTGGCCCTTTGTTTTGCAAAAAGCATCAGCAACAAACGGCCCGCAACCCGGGCAGGGGCGCGGCAAACTTGTTCTGCCGACGCTGCCGGGTGGCGGAGGATTGCAACCGCCTCCCCAGGCTGGCGAACAAACCTTTGTTTTCTCTGCCCAGACGCAACAAAATGAGGTGGATGTGCGCAGCGGACAGGCGAAAGTGGTTGTCGCCGCCGCGCTGGTGGGTGTCTCACCGGGGGGCGTGGGCAAAGTGAATGTGTTCGCTGTGGTCGGTAAAGGTGCATTGGCATCGTCACTGGGCAAGTAGCAATTGACGATTTGCAATGATTTTTGCGTAAATACCCGCTGAAAACCAAGACTATCCTAAAAAATATTGTATGGAGGAGTAAAAAATGACCAAACGCGCAAAAAACTTGTTTGGCGCACGCGCCAAGTTTGAAACCGGCAACGGCCCAGCCTATATCTACCGGCTTGATAAGCTGGAAAAAGATGGGTTGGGCAATATCAGTCGTTTGCCATTCTCCGTTAAAGTTTTGCTAGAAGCTCTATTGCGTGAAGCGGATGGCTATGTTGTAACAAAAGAAGATGTCGCCGGATTGGCTGCCTGGCATGCCAAAGCGCCCGCCGTGCAAGAAATCCCCTTCAAACCGGCCCGTATTGTGATGCAAGATTTCACCGGCGTGCCCGCGGTGGTCGATTGGGCAGCGCTGCGCTCGGCGATGGCCCGGATGGGTGGCGACCCCAAAAAGATTAACCCTGTTATTCCCGCCGACCTGGTAATTGACCATTCGGTACAGGTAGATAGATTTGGCACGCCAACGGCGCTCCGTTTCAACACCGAACGTGAATTTGAACGGAATTACGAACGCTACGAATTTTTACGTTGGGGTCAGAAAGCGTTAAACAACTTCCGCGTTGTTCCCCCCGGCAGTGGCATCATCCATCAGGTTAACCTGGAATACCTGGCCCGTGGCGTGTGGACTCGCCCGGAAGACGGCCTGCAAGTGGCCTACCCCGATACGCTGGTGGGAACCGATAGCCACACCACGATGATTAATGGCCTGGGTATTGTAGGCTGGGGTGTGGGCGGCATAGAAGCCGAAGCCGTGGTACTTGGCCAGCCGATTTATATGCTCACGCCGCAAGTGATTGGGTTTAAGCTCACCGGCCACCTCCGCGAAGGCGTGACCGCCACCGACCTGGCGCTGACGGTGGTGCAAATGCTCCGCGAAAAGGGTGTGGTGGGTAAGTTTGTTGAGTTCTATGGCTCTGGCTTGAACCAGATGACCCTGCCTGACCGGGCCACCATCGCCAATATGTCGCCGGAATATGGAGCCACAATGGGTTTCTTCCCCATGGACGCCGAAACTCTCCGCTACCTGCGTCGCACCGGTCGCCCGGCGGAACTGGTAGAGTTGGTGGAACGCTACACCAAAGAACAGGGTCTTTTCCGCACCGAAGACCAACCCGATCCTGAATTCACCGCCACGTTGCACCTTGATTTGGGCGACGTGCAGCCAAGTATGGCCGGCCCCAAACGTCCCCAAGATCGTATTTTGTTGCAAGATATGAAAAAAGCATTTGCCGCGTCGCTCGCCGCGCCCGTGGGCGTAAAGGGGTTCGGCCTGAGTGAAGACCAGCTCAACAATTCTGCCAGCCTCAAAAGTAACGGCAACACCATCGAACTGAAACACGGCGCTGTCACTATCGCTGCCATCACCAGTTGTACCAACACTAGCAACCCCTCTGTAATGCTTGGTGCAGGCATTTTGGCCAGGAAGGCTGTGGAAAAAGGGCTGAAAGTAAAACCATACGTTAAAACCAGCCTTGCTCCCGGTTCAAAAGTAGTGACCGATTATCTGAACGAAGCAGGATTAACGCCATATTTGGAAGAACTGGGCTTTAACACCGTGGGCTACGGCTGCACCACCTGTATCGGCAACAGTGGCCCGCTTAATCAGGAAGTGGTAGAGGCCATCACCACCGGCGATTTGATTGTCTCTGGCGTGCTCAGTGGCAACCGCAACTTTGAGGGGCGTATCCATCCCTACGTTAAAGCGAATTTCCTGGCCAGCCCACCGTTGGTTGTGGCCTACGCTCTGGCCGGTACCACCAATATCGACCTGACAACCGAACCGCTGGGCACAGACAAAGATGGTCAACCGGTGTATTTAAAAGACATCTGGCCCACCCAGGCTGAAGTTGCCGCCGAATATGACAAGGCTCTCAACCCCGACACGTTCCACAAAGAGTATGACGGTATTGAGCAGAGCAACGAGCGCTGGAACAACATCCCTGTGGGTGGCGGCGAGTTGTACGAGTGGAAAGACGCCTCCACCTATATTCAAGAACCCCCCTTCTTCATCGACCTGTCCCCCACCGCACAGCCCATTCGGCCAATTGAAGGGGCTAAAGTGCTGGTGAAAGTGGGCGACAGCGTTACCACCGACCACATTTCGCCTGCCGGTGCAATTGCCAGCGACAGCCCCGCCGCCAAATATCTTGTGGAGCACGGTGTAGCGCAAAAGGATTTCAACAGCTACGGTTCTCGGCGCGGAAATGACCGGGTGATGACGCGCGGCACATTCGCCAACATCCGCCTGCGTAATCAAATGGCGCCCGGCACCGAAGGCGGCTGGACCACGTACCTGCCCACCAATGAAGTGATGAGTATTTACGACGCCAGCCAAAAATACAAGGCAAGCGGTACGCCGCTGGTGGTACTGGCCGGTAAAGAATATGGAACCGGCTCCAGCCGTGATTGGGCAGCGAAGGGGACGTATCTTTTAGGGGTTAAGGCCGTGTTGGCCAAAAGCTACGAACGTATCCACCGCAGTAATTTGGTTGGGATGGGTGTGCTGCCGCTGCAATTTAAAGATGGCGACAGCGTCGAAGCGTTGGGATTGACCGGCCACGAAACCTACACCATTGCGGTAGACGATGACCTCCAGCCGCGACAGGATGTGACCGTAACCATTACTGATGCCAACGGCGACCAGAAAGTTATTTCAATGACCTGTCGCATCGATACGCCGGTTGAGGTTGATTACTATCGCAACGGTGGTATTTTGCAAACTGTACTGCGAAATTTTTTGCTGGAAGGGTAGTGTCTCCGTAACCATTCGTCCTTCCTCCTCCAAATTTGGGGCCGGTGCCTCTTTTGGGTAGAGAGGGGTCAAGGGCAGGGGGCAAAAAACACCCATACAAAACCGGGGTGAGGAGATCCTCACCCCGGTTTTGTTGTGAGATTTTATTAACATAGTCTTTTGTGCCGTGCCCCGCAAAACCCTTTTGCGGTTGGAGCGTAGCGTTTTCAGTGAACCTGTTTACGCTTGTACTGTCTGTTCTTTGGCGCGGTTCAGGTATAGCATCAGCCGCGATTTATGGCGCGAGGCGTTATTTTTATGAATAACGCCTTTTTGTGCAGCCTTGTCCAGCATTTTGCCGGCCAATTTCACTGCTTCTTCTGCTTGTTCAAAGTCACCGGCATCAATTAACATGCGGGCTTTTTTAATGTGAGTGCGCGTAGTTGTTTTGTAATACCGATTCCGAACGCGGCGTTTTTCATTCTGCCGCACTCGTTTTTTGGCTGATTTAATATTGGCCAATTTCAAATCCTCCTGCAAATCCTGAATACAACTTAAACAAAACTCAGTAGTTTGTAACCTAATCAACCTTGCTAGTTTAGTTCAGAAGCTCGATTTTGTCCAATCAACGGGTGGACTTTTTATCATTGCCACCGCGCCGGTTGCCAATTATAAAATTATCTGTTTTTATAGTAAAATCTTAGTGTCTATACAGATATTGGCATTATGTTTGCCAATTTTACTGTTGCAGGGCTTCCCCATCCCCCCTTCCTTTTAGCCCCCTCCCCCGCAAGCGGGCGGGGTTTGGGGG
>CAYPUV010000275.1:0-4698 GCA_964413895.1 uncultured Anaerolineaceae bacterium | reverse complement strand
ATGTTGTATCTTTGAAGGTCGGTGCGGTTAGTTTGAACAGTAAAGCGCATAACGCGCAAAACAACGCGTTGCTAAAATTTAATGTTGCCCAATTGCTTAAACAGCGAGCAGGGGAAACCAGACGCTACCTCATAGAAGATGCTACCGTGCCTTTTGAAGACAAAAGTCTGGTTTTACTTGCCCCGCTGAGCGGGGAAATTGAGCTTATTAAAGCAGGCGAAGATATTGTCGTGACCGGTTCGCTGTCCACTGTGCTGGAATTATCCTGTACACGATGTCTAACCCCGGTGAGGGTGCCAGCTACAATTGAGCTGGAAGAAACATTTACCCCCATAACCGATATTTCTTCGGGGGCCAAGGTTGCATTGCCACCCGGCACAGACACGGCAACGCTGATTGACGAATTTCATATTTTAGACTTGACAGAGGTTGTCCGGCAGTCTCTATACCTCAGTCAACCCACCCAGGTTTTGTGTACAGAAAACTGTCTGGGGCTTTGCCCGCATTGTGGCCAAAACCTTAATGAAGGTGCTTGCACTTGTGAGGATACGCATATCGATGCAAGGTGGGCTGCTCTTTTGAGCCACAAAGACAGTTTAATCGAAAACAATCTTCGAAAATAATGTGATGTGAAAGGAAGTAACACGAATGGGAGCACTACCAAAACGACGTATCTCCAGAACCCGACAGGCTCGAAAACGCGCGCACTACCTGCGCTTAAAAATGCCCCACATGGTGCAATGCCCACAGTGTAAAACGCTGCGCCTGGCGCACACTGTTTGCCCCACCTGTGGCACCTACAAAGGCATTGAAGTTTTGGAAGTTGAAGAAAGCGCCAAATAACATTGTTTTAACCCTTCAACCCTTAATGGCTGTGTTAGATGTTCAGCAAAACTAACACAGCCGTTGTATTATGGGGGCTAAATTATGAATAACGCTAACCTCGCATTTGTTTTCCCCGGACAGGGATCCCAATATGTGGAAATGGGCAAAGAAATTGCCCAAACCTACCCAGCAGCAGCAGATATATTTGCCCGGGCAGATGATATTCTAGGGACAACCTTGTCAAAACTCTGTTGGGACGGTCCTGTAGAGACCTTAAACCAGACCTACAACACGCAACCTGCAATTTTTGTGGCCAGTATCGCAACACTGGCAGCTTTGCGCGCTGCTGGTTACACGTCTCAGCCGGCATTTTTGGCCGGGCACAGCCTGGGCGAATATGTGGCCTATGTGGTGGCCGGCGTACTTTCTTTTGCAGATGGACTGAAACTGGTGCGCGAACGTGCTCGATTGATGGGCAAGGCAGGGCAAGAAAGTCCGGGTAAAATGGCTGCCATCCTGAAACTTAGCGATGAACAGGTAGCCCAAATTTGCCGGCAAGCTGCACAAGAAAGCGGATGGGTACAAATTGCAAACTACAACTCACCTGGCCAGGTAATCATCTCCGGCGACGAAGCGGGCGTTGATCGCGCCATCGAACTGGCCAAAGCTGCTGGTGCCCGGCGGGCGCTGCCGCTGAAAGTGAGTATTGCCGCCCACTCCAAATTAATGGAAACGGCCAACGCCGAATTTCAAAACGCCATCGAAGCCGTCGCCCTATACCCTCCCACAATTCCCGTCATCGCCAACATCACAGCCCGTCCCCTGGAAACAGTCTCAGACATTAAGGCAGAAATGCTTGGTCAACTCACCTCGTCCGTGCAATGGACAAAATCAGTGCAATATATGGTTGAGCAGGGCGTAACCAGATTCGTGGAAATTGGTCCGAAGAATGTTTTAACCAGCCTGATGAAACGGATAAACAAAACGGTTTCAGCCGTTGCGGTAGATAGTCTGGCTGATTTGCAAACTTTTTTGCAGGAGGATGTGAATGATTGACCTGACCGGGAAAGTGGCCATTGTCACAGGCAGCTCGCGGGGAATTGGGGCAGCCATCGTTAGCGTACTGGCGCAATTGGGCGCGAAAGTGGTGGTTAACCATCGCAACAGCGCCGCAAGCGCAGAATCTGTACTCAACGCCATTATCCAAGCGGGCGGCGCAGGAATGATTGTTCAGGCTGACGTGAGCCAGGCAGCCGATGCTCAGCGTTTGATTAAAGACACCCTGGCGGCATACGGGCAAATAGACATTTTGGTGAATAACGCCGGCACAACGCGCGACAAACTGATTATGATGATGAAAGAATCAGAGTGGAACCTGGTATTGCAAACCAATCTCACCAGCGCGTACTACTGTACCAAAGCTGCTATTCGGCCAATGATGAAAAAACGGCACGGACGCATCATCAACATCACCTCAGTCGTAGGACTGGCCGGGCAGGCAGGACAGGCCAATTATGCTGCTTCAAAAGCCGGGCTGATTGGCTTCACCAAAAGCATTGCCAAAGAAGTCGGCTCGCGGAATATTACCGTTAACGCTGTTGCGCCGGGCTTTGTACCCACCGCCCTAACCAACGTGCTGCCCCAAGAGATGGTTGACCAGGCAGTTGCCAATACCCCGCTGGGGCGGCTAGGAACGCCAGAAGACATTGCCTACGCAGTGGCCTTCCTGGCGTCTGATGAAGCAAGCTTTATTACGGGGCAAGTACTGTCAGTTGACGGTGGCCTGATTATGCAGTAAAATGCCGTGTGATAGATAGAAATTGGCATGGACGGAGCAATTAAAACTGACGTATCAAAATTACGGCAGAGCACATTGCTTCCCGAAAAGACACTTTAACAAAATAGGTAGTGGCACAAAAGTGAGTGATATATCACATGTCATTGCGAAGCCCGCAGGGCTGAAGCAATCTCCTACATCAACAAGCGGGGATTGCTTCGCTTCGCTCGCAATGACGCTACTTTCCATCACTTACATTTAGATCACCACCACAAAAGATAATGCTGACTAGCAGAGGGTAGATTTATGAAAGCTCGCAGCCGGGCCAGGATGGTAATTTTGCAATGTCTCTATGAAATGGATTTTACCACGCACACTTTTGACCAGGCTTTTGAAGGGCATCTTCGAGCGCAGGCGTTGCCCAACAAAGGACAGGCCTTTGCACAGTCGCTGGGGCAGGGGGTGGCCAACAATCTGAAAGTACTTGATCAGGTTACCTCTGAATTGGCTCCCGAATGGCCCATTGACCAGATCGCTTCCATCGACCGGAATATTTTGCGGATAGCGATTTACGAGCTTCTATTTGAAGCGGACACCCCGTCTAAAGTTGCCATTAATGAGGCTGTTGAGCTAGCCAAAAAATTCGGCAGTGACAGCTCACCGCGATTCGTGAATGGCGTGTTGGGAAGTTTAGCTTCAAACAACGACCTGAAGTGGTGGCAAACACGCCACAAAAAAATTGTGCCCACGGTTTAGTCAGTCAAAGTATTATTTATGGATTTTCTTGGTATTGGTGTTCCAGAGTTAGTAGTTGTAATAATATTGGCCTTGGTTTTTATTGGTCCACGTGATATGCCTAAAATGGCGGCGCGTGCGGCTAAATTTTTGCGTGATCTGCGTATGATGTCCGAAGGGTTTACCAACGAGTGGCAGCGTGAAATCAATGCTTCCACACGTGTTGAAGGGCTGCAAGAGTTGAAAGAAGAACTTGAAGCTGCGAAAAATTCAATTCGGACAATGGGCACAGAAATCACATCCCTGGGCGGTGCGTTGGATGTAGTTGACAAAAAACCGGTCGGCAACACTACAAACGCGCCTCATCCCGTGGCCAAGGAAAAACCTTTGCAACCAGCGCCGTCTGCCATTGCTCAAACAACAACCCAGTCCTCAAAATCTGCTTCCCCCGAAGCGCCGGACCCCGCGACAATATCAATAGAGGAATCTCCCACCCGTGACGAATGAAGTAGACAAGGAAATAAAACGTCTCTCTGACCAGATGACGCTGCTGGAACATCTGGATGAATTTCGCCAGCGACTCATAAAAGTCTCTGTGACCATATTGGTTACAACGTTGCTCAGTTTTATTTTTGCGCAACAGCTTGTAGAGATATTGGCTCAACCCATTGGCGGCATTCAGAAAATGCAAGCCATTGACGTCACCGAAAACATCAGTGTCTTCATGAAAGTGTCGTTAATGGGGGGGATGATTTTAGCAATGCCGGTGATTGTCTATCAATTGATAGCATTCATTGTTCCCGGCCTGACCAAATCAGAAAGACGGGCGCTTTTTATTGTGCTGCCGGCGGCAACCGGATTGTTTTTGGCCGGGGTTGCTTTTGCCTATTTTGTAATGCTCCCGCGAGCCGTTCCTTTTTTGCTGAACTTCCTCAATATCCCCACCGCACCACGACCCCAAACTTACTTTAGTTTTGTCACGCGGCTAATTTTTTGGATTGGGGTGAGTTTTGAGCTACCTCTGATTATGGCGTTTTTAGCACGGTTGGGCATGCTCACCCCTAAATTTTTAATTACCAATGCGCGATACGCCATTGTGCTTATTGCTATCGCGGCGGCCCTCATTACGCCCACCCCCGACCCCGTGAATATGGTGCTGGTTATGGCACCCCTGCTGATTTTGTCCGGCTTAGGAATTATCCTGGCTAAAATAACTTATAGCCCGCGAGATAACTTGAGCGGCTCCTCTGCATAGGCCGGAGAGTTGTATTAAGAATTAAAATAAAGATAAAAAACAAAAACCATTAATACTCGAAACAACAAAAAAAAAATCCAAAAAACAGCAAATACAACAGTCATGG
>CAYPUV010000274.1:0-4712 GCA_964413895.1 uncultured Anaerolineaceae bacterium | reverse complement strand
GGGGGAAAAGCAACGATTTTTTGAAACCTTAAAATTGACTTTGCAACAGCCGTGCGGTGAGACACACATTAACTTTACTTATGTCTAGTTTTATGTTAAACTAGAATATATTCATTATCGTCAAGTAGATGGGATTATCTTGCAGATAATCCACTTTGTGATACAATGGTACCAAACATTAAGTAAAGTTGATTAATATTCTAGGAGCGTATTTATGGGCACTTCAGACAATGTTTCGCGCACTCGGCCATTGATTGTTGGTGCTGTGGTGGGGTTGATTGTCGGCCTGGCAATTGGATTGGCGTGGGCATGGTTGGTGCAACCAGCGTATTATCAGGGCGGGGCTTACCCTAACGAGTTATCTGACGCTTACCAGAAAACTTACGTGAAAACTGTTGCAGAAGCTTACCTCACCACCCGAGACGTTGCCATTGCCGCCGACCGGTTGAGCCAGTTCAATGTAGACAAAAAAGTGGAACTATTGGCAACGGTAGCCAAAGAGTTCAACGGATCGGGACGATCCACTGAAGCGGCGCTGGTGGGCGATTTGGCCGCCGCGCTGATGCAACAGGAAGGGTGGTCGGCGGATGATGTGAGCAAAGGCCTGACTGCGGCGGACGCAACACAAGCCTTTGCCACAAAATTGGGACAGGTGCCCAGTCCGGCAGTTGGAGAAGTTCAGCCACAAAGCTCGCCGGTCCCCACGCCCACCGGCGAACCGGGGGGGGGCGAACAACCGCCTTCTGGCATTAGTTGGGGACGGATCCTGCTCATCGTATTTTTTATCTTCATTGCGCTGGTGCTAATTGTGGTTATGCTAACCCGGATAAAACCCCGTCGACGCCCTCATCGGGTCAGCATCCCCCAGGAAATGCAGATGGAAGCAACTTCTGGGTTGCAGCCGTTGCGGCAATGGAGCGGAAGTTATTCGCTGGGGCAGGATAATTACGATGAATCCTTTACCATTGAGAGTGCTGACGGCAAATTCTTGGGCGAGTGCGGGATAGGCATTTTAGATGGTTTTGCGTCGGGATCGCCCAAACGCGTGTTGGCATTTGACGTGTGGCTCTTTGACAAAACAGATATCCGCACCATCTCTGTCCCTGTGATGAGCCGGTACGCTTTTGAAGATAATGTTCTCCGCTCCAAGCTTCCGCGCGACGCCGAACCGATAGTGGCCGTTGCCGGTTCTACATTTGATATTGAAACCTCAGCATTGGTGGTTAAAGCCAAAATCGAGGAGGTTGCTTATGGGGACGAACCACCTGCTGAGAGTTACTTTACATCACTCAAAGTCACACTTTCGGCATACTTAAAATCAGATGTGGATGTTTCTGGAGATATGCCAATTCCTGAGGGATACGCATAAGGGTTTACAACGCACAATGCTACCAACAATATTGAAAAACGTGGGCCAAAACTAACGTTGGCTCACGTTTTGATTTGTCTCCAGGTGCATTTACATCCAATTACAACTATGCTATAATCCCTATAACTTCAGCGACCCGCTTCTTTCAACACCTATCAGTTTAATCCTCGTGGAGTTAACCGTGTCTAACGTCCAACAACTTTACCAATTGCAACAGCTAGACAGTCAGGTAAATGCGTGCCGACGGCGGCTGACGGATATTGCTGCCAATTTGAGAGAAACGGAAATCCTAAAATCGGCCCGGTCTGTGCAACAGGCCGCCGAGACAGCTTGCAATCAGGCCAGAGCATTGGTAACAAACCTGGATTTGGAAGTGAAAGGATTGCAGCAGAAAATTTCCCAAAACGAAAAACGACTCTACAGCGGCAAACTGGTGAACCCCAAAGAAGCGGCCTCGCTGCAAGATGAGATTGCATCTACAAAACGCTGGCTTTCTAAACGCGAAGAAGATCTATTAGACGCAATGATTGAATTGGAGGATGCCGAAGCAACCTTGCAAGAACGTCAGCGGGTTTTTGCTGATATTCAAGCGCAATGGAAAGCCGAGCAGGTAGAATTGCGGCAAGAGCAAGCAAAATTACAAACTGACGTGCAAGCTGCTACCGATGCGCGAGCGAAATTGGCACGGCTCATCGAACAAAAAGATTTGGTGCTGTACGAAAAACTACGCAAACAAAAAGGCGGCGTCGCTGTAACCGGCGTGGAAAATGGCAATTGCTTAATGTGCGGCGTCATGCTTTCAAGCCGATTGCTGCAACAAGCCAGCGATGATAGTCAACTTTATTATTGTGGAAACTGTGGAAGAATCATATACCTATTGTAAGAAATTCTCATTAGCGGAACGCACACCACCGCGAAAGCCTGTACTCGGCACGGGTGGAAACAGGGGAGGTTGGGGGACATCCCCAGCTCCCACCTTTCAATTCTATTTTCAAGGGAGTTTTTATGAGCCTGCGGCACACCGCAGCAAATGAAAATTTAGCTTTCAGCCGTCAGCGGTTGGCTATCAACAGTAAAACTGACCGCTGAAAACTGATGACTGGCCGCTATTTTCAGAGGAGGCAGACGATGACATTTAAAACGATCGGCGTTGAAATTGATGATAAAATTTATCAGCGCGCTGAAACCAAAGCTGCCAATCAGGGGAAAACAATCAACCGCATTATCGTTGAGTCGCTTTACACGTATGTGGGTGAAGAAGCGCCTCAGCCCGAACCACCCCCCGCATCTCCTACGCCTGAACCAGAGCAACCGTCTGCCCCAAAAGTTACAATTTATGTCGTGCAATCCGGCGACACGTTGGGAGCCATTGCCAAAAAAATGTACGGTAGCCCCACCAAATACTACATTATTCAAAAAGCAAACAATCTTTCTGATCCTGGACGCATTTGGGTGGGCCAGAAATTGGTCATTCCGGTGCGGGAAGAAGAAACTCTGCCGACCACTACGACACCGACCACGCCCCCTGTCAGCGCGCCCTCAAGCAGCAGTGGGGGCACGGATTCCGCTCCCACGGTGGTTGTAACCCCGCCCCCGGTAGAAGAAGCGGCGTTGAAAAACCCGCGGCCTGAAATTCGCTTTGTGGGGTCGCCCAATTTTAATCGCCGCCCCAACGGCGAAATTAGCGCCGTTGTAATGCACGCCACGGCGAATGGAAGCTTGCAGCGCGTGATTGAGTGGTTCAACAACCCCAGTGCAATGGTCAGCGCTCATTACACCATTGGCAAAGATGGAACCATTGTGCAACACGTGCGCGACGAGCATCGCGCCTGGCACGCCGGTAAATCAGAATGGAAAGGCCGCAAAGACCTGAACAGTTGGGCGCTGGGGGTCGAAATGGTCAATTGGAATAATGGGGAGGACCCGTTCCCGGAGCCGCAGCACCAGGCAGCGGTGGATCTGGTCTCTCATCTGTGTGAAAAATACGACATTAAGCCGGAATTTATTGTGGCGCACTATGATGTGTCGCCGGGGCGAAAAACCGACCCGAAAGGGTATGATATGGATCGCTTACGGCGAGAAGTGAAGGCGCGATTGCCATAAAACTGGTTCGCTGCGCGCTGCCCCTCTCTAAAAGTAATACCCGCCGGGTCAGTCACCTGGCTTCTCGTCATCTGCTGTTGAACTTTGCTGATAGTATTCTGGCAGGTGTCGTTTCCGTGCCTCGTACGCCAGCCTGAACGCTTCTGCTTCACCATGTTTATCAATTGAATAGGTCGTCCGTCCTACTTTGTGGTTGATGCACCAGGTTGCTTCATACACTGGCCGATAAATAGGATAGCCGTCCTTGGTATACGCCCCCGTTTGTTTCATGATGCGCCGAACGCCAACGGTGCCACCAGCTCTTTTCCGTGGTGGTTGGGTCACAACTGCGTGCTCACTTCTGGGTTTGCCTAATTTGCGCTCAATCTCGTTGCGATGTTCTACGGCTGCTTGCAACGCCTCTTCGCGGCTGACATAGTGATTATCGTTGAAAAATTTGTTGTACATTTTCCCCTTAAACCAAACGCGCACCTGCCAGCCGTGCGTTTTGCGGTGCGGAATGTCAATTCTTGAAACACTTTTATACCCACTGTCTGCCATCAGTTGTGTCCTCTTTCTGGCTGTTGTCGGGGATTGTAATAAATATAGTGAAAATGTCAAGAGGAGTACTGGCCTGGGTGTTGAGGCCAAGCTGTTCTGCAACACCCTGCTTTTATTTCCTTCCCTCAATTTTTGTTAATTGGCCCCAGTCTCATTAGAATATGGATGGAGATTGGGGCATTAAATTTTCAAGCTGCAATCTTCAATTTTAACCTTCAATTCTCATCGAAAAAACCGTGGAGGATTCTATGCTGACTCCCTTCTTTTCTCCGCAAGGTGTGGCGGTCATCGGCGCGTCGCGCGAGGCGCACAAGCTGGGCTATGGCGTGGTGCGCAACTTGATTGACCACCATTTCCCCGGCGAAATTTACCCCGTGCATCCCGCCGCCGCCGAAATTCTGGGCAAACCGTGCTACCCCACCATCGCCGCCGTGCCCGACCCCGTGGATTTGGCCATCATCATCGTCGCCGCGCCGAAAGTCCCCGCCGCCGTCGAAGCGTGCGGCAAACGGGGCATCCGGCACGTGATTGTGCCCAGCGGGGGATTCCGCGAAGCGGGCGAAAAAGGTGCCGCGCTGGAAGCCGAACTCGCCACCGTTGCCGAAAAATACGGCGTAATTGTGATGGGCCCGAACTGCATCGGCAGTATTGACACCCACACCCCGCTGAACACCACCTTTGTGGTCGGTATGCCCAATCC
>CAYPUV010000273.1:0-4739 GCA_964413895.1 uncultured Anaerolineaceae bacterium | reverse complement strand
TACTCAATGGCTTACTTCCCCGCCAATTTTACAGAACGTATGGTACACCAGCTTTACGTTACGCAAATGGCGGTGACTTTAGTCGGTAATTATCACCTCCTTATGAACTTTTTAAAGGGGATTTTGATCGTGATATTAGCTCTTCGCATCCTGCTATTGCAAGACAACCCTTACAGTGTTTGCTTTAAACTGCAACAAGTGCCCGCTACACCATTACAGGGTAACGCAAAACTAGTTAGACTATGATATGGGGAAAGTCGTCACCCATTACCCTAATGCAAAACAGATAGAACCCCGTATGAAATTAATTAGAATAGGGTTAGAATACGAGAGGCTTTTGTGGCATGATTACTTTCTTGAAAATAGCAACCTATCTTCGTTCACAAACAACGCACATTGTGCTATACTGATTGTCACGATATCTGGCACACCAATCTACAGAATGGAGTTTACCTTATGAAACTGCAATTTTGGGGTGCGGCGCAAGTCGTTACCGGCTCGATGCACCTGCTCACGGTTAACAATCATAAAATTTTGCTAGATGCGGGCTTATACCAGGGGCGGCGAAAAATTGCGTTTGAAATGAACCGCCAACTCCCCTTCGATCCCAGCGAAATTGATGCGCTGATTTTGTCACACGCACACATTGACCACTCCGGCAATATCCCGTCGCTGGTAAAAAATGGTTTCAAAGGGACTATCTGGTGTACGCCCGCCACGGTTGATTTAATCAAATATATGCTTCGCGATTCGGCGCATATTCAGCAATACGATGTTTTCTACATTAATAAAAAGCGGCGACGTCAGCACAAAACTCCGTTTGAACCCCTGTACACCGATGAGGACGTACTCGATACCCTCGATTTGGTGAAAAGTGTAAACTATCACCAGGTGTTTTCCCCGCTACCGGGAATCGAAGTTCGCTTTGGAGACGCCGGGCATATGTTAGGGTCGGCAAATGTGACGCTGGATATTGATGACCGCGGAAAACACAAACGTCTGGCCTTTAGCGGCGACATTGGCCGCAAGCACCTACCCATTCTGCGCGACCCCGAATATGTCTCCAACGCCGATACCATCATTATGGAATCGACCTACGGCAATCGACTGCACGACCCCATTGAGAATACAGCGCAGGAATTAAAGGAACAAGTGCTAAAAACCTTCGCGCGGGGCGGGAAAATTATCATTCCTTCTTTTGCCGTAGGCCGCACGCAAGAATTGGTGTATGAATTGCACAAGCTGCACGATGCGCATCAAATCCCTCAATTAGACATTTTTGTCGACAGTCCGCTGGCCGTGAACGTAACCGAAGTGTTTGAAACCCACCCGGAAGTGTACGACGATGAAATCAAATCGTATATGAAAACCAATCACATTAGCAATGCTTTTGGCTTTAAAGATTTAACCTATATCCGTGACGTGGAAAAATCGAAGCGATTGAATACCTTAAAGCAGCCGGCCATCATCATTAGCGCCTCTGGCATGTGTGAAGCAGGGCGCATCTTGCACCACTTGAAGAATAATATTGAAGATAAACGGAATACAATTTTGTTCGTGGGGTATCAGGCAGAACATACATTGGGGCGAAAAATTTTGGAGGGTCGCTCGCCCGTGCCTATCCTCGGAGAGCGCTACGAGGTAAAAGCTGAAATTCACCGCCTGGAGGGATATTCCGGCCACGCCGACCGCAACGGTCTGCTAACCTGGATGGAGAAAGCACAAGAAACAAAAACACCCCGGCACGTTTTTTTGGTCCACGGGGAACCGGATAATATGTTCCCCCTGGCAGAAGCTATCGAAAAACAAGGGATCCCGCACGTAATTTGCCCCAAACGAGGGCAGGTATTTGAAATGTGAGAAGGTTACGACATAGGTTTAGCGTTTTTTTTTCGCGCACCGATGGCCCGTTCTGTGCCGGCTCTGATGCGAGCAAAGTTAGGTCTTAACGCCCAACTCACCAACCCCAGCACAATTATGCCATAAATAATGTAGGCCGGCGGACTCTGGTGAAACGCGGCCAGGGCAACTAACATAATCAAGCCGGTCACGCTCCCAAAAAACGTCGCCATCGAAGCAAAACGGGTGACAACGATCATAATAATTGCCACCGCCGCCGCCACCATTGCAGCAGGGAAAGATAAAACGCTCAATGTTGCCAACGCGGTCACGCCACCGGCGCCGCCCCTAAATTTAAGGAAGATTGAGTGGTTGTGACCGGCGACCGCTGCCGCGCCAGCCAGAGCCGCCACCCATGGTGGCAAGAGAGGAGACAGTTGAACAGCAATCCACACCGGAATTAGCCCTTTGAGCGCATCCCCTAAAATTGTCAGCGTCGCCGGGAATAATCCCATCGCCCGCAAAACATTTGTCCCCCCAATTTTTCCACTTCCTGAGTTTAACAAGTCAATGCCTTGCGTCCGAGCGATCAAGTACCCCACGGGCGTTGACCCCAAAACATAACTCACCAAAATTACAACAATCGCTAACCCCAAAATCACCGTACAACCTCCAAAATAATATCCTCAGCGCAATACACTAGCACTGCATATGTTGCTTCGCTTGTACTGCGGCAATCAATGCGCCGGGAGCGCCCAAATACCTGGCGCGAGGAATTGAACCTTCATTGATTCCATTCAAAATGTCACTGAGCGTTTCATTGATAGGCGTAGCCACGCCTACCCGTTTTCCGGCGTCGGCTACCACTTTATTTAACACGTTGATTTCAGATTGGTTGCGTCCCTTGCGCATATCAATCTGTAAAGATGGAAGTTTGTCCCCACGACCGCCAACCATCATTGGGCGCAATATTTTCTGCAACAGTACTTTGGGCAGTAGACGCAAAGCCACAGCTAACAGTGGAACAGGGTATCCTGGCACAGAAACGACTCGAATCTGCTGTGCGCGCATCACTGCCAGCGCTTCTTTAATGGCATCCAGTTCCAGAGCAAATATTTCAGGATAAGCGAGTGCTTCGCCGGGAGGCAGATCTAAAATAGCAGGGATGGCGTTGCTGATAATGTTCATCAGCAGCTTTGACCATTTCAAACTGCGATAATCATGATACAAAGAAACAGTAAAACCGGCCTGCCGCAAGGCCTGCGCCACTGGGCCTAATTCTGTGGCGCCTGCTGCAAGGGCCAAACCAATGCCGCCTTTATCTTTGGAAACAACGATGGTCCCAACCTGAGGGACAGCAACTGGGAGCGTGATGCTCCCCGCCAGAATTGCCTGGCCAGGAAACATTGCAGCCAAAGCCTCCTCGTTCCCCACCCCATTTTGCAAAGAGAGTACTTGCGCACCCGTTGACAACCGTCCCACAAGGCCGGCAACCGCAGCAGTGGTGTCAAACGATTTCACTGTGACCAGAATCAGGTTAAACGCGGCAGGGTTTTTCAATTCTGTTAAATGCTCGATTACCGTTGGGGAGACCGTTTGCGATAGACCAGTGGGCCATTGCAGCTGTAGACCGTCACGGTTGACTGCTGCGACCAATTCAGCGCGGCCCAACATCGTAACGTTGTGTCCCGAGGCAGCCAGCCGTCCTCCCACCAAACAACCAATCGCGCCCGCTCCAATGACTAATACGTTAATAGTTCGCTCCTGAAAAAGGGTATTCGCGGCGTTATTGTAGCCAATCTTGATGGTCCGAGCAATTTATTGGACGGGTCATCACGTTTCTCGCGCAGCTGTTTTGGCGATGGCTTTTTGTCCGCTCACAGAATAGTGCCACACACCGTTCACTTCTGTTTGGATGATCTGACCTTCAGTTGTGAGCAAATCAAGATACCCCATCAACATCCAAAGCGCGGCAAAGCGAAAGGCCGGGGGATAATGAGGATACATTGTAAGCAACAGCGGCTCTATGGTTGAATGACCGGCGGCAACAAGCTGGTAGCACTCCTGTTTTCGGCGCTGGATTCTGTCACGCTGGCGTTTAATGAGGGCACGATGGTCGGTTATGTTTTCCCCGTGTCCAGGGTAAACAATGTCAACGTCCAACGATTCCAGGTAGGCAAGCGATGCAAGAAACTGTGGCAGGGAAGGCGTGTATTTCGTTTGTCCCGCTGGTGGTGGCTCAATGATTGGTGTTGGCGTTTGAGGCAACAACATATCGGTTGAAAGCAGTTGCCGGGTTTCTGGCTGATAGAAACAGGTGAGTACATTCGAGTGACCGGGGGTATGCAATACCCGCCATTTTTGGCTACCCAGCAAGAGCGTCGCACTTGCTTTAAATGGGGTGACGCGCTCGGCCGGGATAGGGGAGCCGGTGGCTTCGATGCTGTGGTAGTAATCTAAAATGGGCTGTGTTGTTTCGGGGGGGAGGTTTAAATGTGGAAACAGGTATTGAGTATAGTACGCGACGCGCTCGCGCCAGGGGGCAGGGTAATCAACCAACCAGGGGACGGCCGAATCTAAAATGGAAATCTGGGCCTTGCTTTCCGCAACAATGAAACTGGCCAACCCGAAGTGATCGATGTGGGGGTGACTAATGACAACGCGGGATAAATCGGCAACGGTTAACCCATTGGCTGCCAAACCGTCCCTCAAAGCGGTGATGCTTTCTGGAGAATTGAGACCTGTGTCGATGAGCACCGGCGCTGGCTCTGGAAAGAGGTACACGTTCACCGTTCCAATGGGAAGGCCTGTAGGCAACTTAATCTTTATCGGCTTTTTCGATGTACGATCCATATTTTGTTTTTCACCAGCAGTATTATTGGGATGTGGTACATATTTAA
>CAYPUV010000272.1:0-4801 GCA_964413895.1 uncultured Anaerolineaceae bacterium | reverse complement strand
TATCGTGTCCAAATCGAAGTTGTCGCTATTCCATTCAACCAATTTTTCCCAATTAATGGTGCCGGACTGCTCACAAAACAGTATATAAAACTCATTAGTGAGCCGGTTGATGGTTTTTGCGTTTTCTTCCGCAAATGTGGCATTGTGCAGTTTGGCGCGGTAGCCAATCAGTTCAATGGTGTTGGATAAATTTGTATGTTGGTTGCTGATACTGTGGAAAAACTCTCTTTGGTGCGCATCAAAAACTCTGTCCAACGCTTGGATGACAATTTTTGCTGCAATCGTTGCATTTTGAACAAGAAGAAGATAGGGGGAGACATTGTGCAAAATGTCATCGAGGGTTAAAGCTTTTAGCAAGCTCAACTGACTTTCTTCAAATGCGGCAAATTTTTCTTCGATGATTTTTTGTTGGGGGGGCAAAGGCGATGTAGTCGTTATCGCTTTAGGCATATGTAGATTCCAATTCTTCTACATCAATTGTCACTTGTCGTGTTGCCACCATCTTTTTTACACACAAGCGCAGACACAAAATTTATATTCGCAACTCGAACATTTATTCGTCAGTATAGCAGAGCCTATTTGGGGAGTCAACCGTCAAAAAATCAATTTTTCACGCGCAGGGTGCGCAGCCGATTGAGCGCCGCGGCGAGCTCGTATGGGCGAAAGGCGACATATTCGCCGCTGTGCCGATTGTCCAGCGCATCCAGTCCGTGCCGGTGAAGTTCCGTCATTACCGCCTGCACCATCCCGGCGACGGTGGCGTCGCCGCGCATGAACCGCTCCCGTGCCAGATTGAGCGCTTGCCCGATGGCGCGCACCTGTCCTTCATCCACCAATTGCGCCACCAAACTCACGTCAATCTCTTCTGTGCCGAATAGCACTGCCCGCAGCGCCCGTCCTTTGATGCTCACCGCCCGCTTCCCTTTGCGCGGATTCAGACTGTCCGCGATCGGTACGCGGGGCGTGAGTCTCGTCAGCCAGCCATCGGTGGCCTCAATTTGCCTGCCGGTGGGGTGTGCGGCGGCGATGGTTTTCGCCTGCGCGGTGACATCGCGCGGCACATACGCATCCATCCGAATGACAGTGTCCGCCACATCGAAATAATCGCCGCTGCCACCAAGCACCAAAATACTGCTCACCCCGCGCTCGTCCGCCAGCGCGCGGACGCGGTCCACAAAGGGGGTTATCGGTTCCCCTGATTTTTCCACCAGCGCCTGCATCCGCGCATCCCGAATCATCAGGTTGGTGGCGCAGGTATCTTCATCTAGAAGCAGGGTTTGCGCGCCGACTTCTAGCGCTTCGATGATGTTTGCGGCCTGGCTGGTACTGCCGCTGGCGTTTTCGGTGCGCAAGGCGGCGGTGCTGCTGCCGTTGGGCAGTTTCCCAATGAACGGGCGAATGTCCACCCCTTCCACCCGCCGCCCATCTTCGGCGCGGATTTTGACCGCGCCTGGTTCGGTGACGACCAGCTCACGTCCGTCGCCGGGAATGTGGTTGTACACACCCCGTTCCAGCGCAGATAGCAGCGTGCTTTTGCCGTGATACCCGCCGCCGACAATCAGCGTCACTCCGCGTCGAATGCCCATCCCGCTGACTGTGCCCTTATGCGGCAGGGTGACTGTCACCCGCAGACTGTCGGGGCTGCGGAAAGGAACAACCCCCGCACCGGCGAGCGGGCGGTCATCCACCCCACTGTGACGGGGTAGAATACTGCCATCCGCTACAAATGCCGTCAATCCCAGCGCCGGCAGTTGTGCCCGCAGGGTGTCGGCATCTTCGGCGGCATCCAAATGGCGATGGAGTTGGCGGGTGTTGAGACGGGGGTATTTCAGCGCGGCATCCACCAGTTGCGGAATGCTTTCGGTGAGCAGTTGTGCGGCGTGCCGTCCCCGAATGCGCCGCCCGTTGGCAGGCAAACCGACCACGAATCGCGCTTCCACGAATTCCGGGGTGACGATGATGGCGGAGCGTTCCAAAATTTCCTGCCCCGGCATATCCATAGCGATGAGTCCGCTTTTGCCCGACCCATGTCCGCGTTGGCTGGCGGAACGGCAAGCGTGGGCGAAAGCGCGCGCCAGAAAATCGCGCAGGGCGATGGCGCGGCTGCGGGTGTGGAAGGTAGCGGCGGGGAATTGCGCCACCCGCAGCGGCACGCGGACACGCAAGCGGCTCGGTGCGGCGAAGGGGTCGCCCTGCACGTGGTCAATCAACAGGGTGAAGTTGGGGAACGCATATTCCCCGCGAATATCTTTGTAGGCGGGGTAGCCCCGCCCATCAATGCGGTGCAGGTGAGTTTGTAAATCGTGGTTTGTTTTGGGCATTGGCATCACCAATTTCAGTGAATAGTGAATAATTATTCGTTGTTCACTATTCATTTTTCACTGCCATGCTACCCTATTTTTGCTGCCATTACAAGTGGACACCTGCCCAGGGGTGTGTTACAATTCACCGTTATCTTTTTCATCGAGGTTTACAATGGGCGAAATTGCAGCACTGGCAACGGCACTCGCCTGGACATTCACATCCATCTTTTTCACCATCGGCGGCAGAGAAGTCGGCTCAACGGTGGTCAATCGCAGCCGATTGGTGCTGGCGGTAATTTTTCTGTCGCTGACCCATCTATTTATGCTGGGCACACTTTTCCCTTTTTCTGCCGAACCGGAACGCTGGTTCTGGCTGGGATTATCCGGTATTGTCGGCTTAGTTATCGGCGATGCCTTTCTTTTTCAAGCATTCGTGATGGTGGGGCCTCGCATTTCAATGCTGTTGATGGCGCTGGTGCCGGTCATTAGCACTTTTTTGGCGTGGGTTTTTCTGGGCGAAACGCTCAGCTTGCTGGAATTATTCGCCGTCGCATTGACGGTAGGGGGGATTGCCTGGGTGGTGCTGGAACGCCCGGACGGCAATGTTCACCCAAACCGGCGACACTACTTGCTTGGAATTTTGTCTGGACTGGGTGGCGCGCTGGGGCAGGCTGTCGGCTTGATTACCGCCAAGCAGGGATTGATGGGCAATTTCCCTGTGTTGTCTGGCGTGCTGATGCGGATGCTGGTGGCAATGGTAGTCATCTGGTTGTTCACCGTGCTGCGCGGGAAACTGCGGGCATCGACGGTGATACTGCACAACCGAAAGGCGCTGCTATTTGTCATTGGCGGCAGTATTGTGGGGCCGTTCATTGGCGTGTGGCTATCGCTGGTAGCGATACACCTGGCGCCGGTGGGCATTGCATCCACACTAATGGCGCTGTCGCCGATCCTGGTGTTGCCCATAGCACATTTTTTTATGCACGAAAAAGTCAGCAGTCGGGCAGTATTGGGCACAGTTGTGGCGCTCAGCGGCGTGGCAGCAATTTTTATGGTGGGATAGAACTGCAGGCCCAGTAGCTCAGAACTAATTGTGAACTTGAAACTCGAAACCTGGAACACAATACAGCGTGGCAGCGGTGTGCTACAACTCACCGAACACACACTGAAATTTGTCAACCGGCATTCGTCGGCGCGGCGGTACAGCAATGCCCAAATTGATGATTATCAGGGCTTGCCCCGCCGAAAATTTTTGTGGCAGCCGCCGCTGACGCTCACCGTGCGGGCGCGATTCTCGCATCCGGCGGGCGAATTACGTGGCACAGCGGGGTTTGGATTTTGGAATGACCCGTTTTTGATGACCGGCTGGCGCATGCCTGCCCTGCCGCGCGCGGTGTGGTTTTTTTACGCTTCCCCGCCATCGAAATTGCCGCTGGCGTTGGGCGTGCCCGATTTTGGCTGGAAAGCCGCCACCATCGACGCGGCGTGCTGGCAGTTTGCCGCGCTGATGCCGTTGGCGCCCATCGCTGTGCCGCTGATGAACATCCCCGCGCTGTATCGCCGCTGGTGGCGTGTCGGGCAGCAGGCGGCACACATTTGCGAAACCGTCATCGCTCCACCAATGACTGATTGGCACACGTACAGCATCCGTTGGCAACCGGATACGGTTCACTTTTCCGTAGACGACCAGATCGTGTTGAATACTGATTTTTCCCCGCGCGGCAGATTGGGATTTGTGATGTGGCTCGATAATCAATATCTGGTTGCTACTCCCTGGGGACGATTTTGCTGGGGGCTGCTGGAAACCTCGGCGGAACAATGGATGGAGGCGGGTCAATTAAAAATTAAAAATGAATGATGAAAAATTAGAAATGGGGATTTTTCTCTCGAAGTTTGCATTTTGTACGTTCAATTTTGAATTTTGAATCTGGAACAGACCTATGACTATCACTCTGAAATGCCTCAACTGTCAAACTGAATATTCTGCTGATGACGTGCGCTATCGCTGCGATTGCGGCGGACTATTGGACGTGTGGCACGATTTAGATGCGCTGCGTCCGATGGTATCGCGGGGATTGTTCGATGGGCGATTGAGCGGTGCGCCAGGCCCAGAAAATGTTCCCACCCTTACTTCTGGTGTGTGGCGTTACCGCGAGTTGATTCTGCCGGCGAATATGGACGAAGTTGTTAGCCGTCGAGAGGGAAATACGCCGCTGTACCGGCATGCGCGGTTGTCAGCGTATGTGGGAGCAGAACGCTTTTTTGCCAAACACGAAGGTGAAAATCCTACCGGCTCATTCAAAGATCGGGGAATGACCGTTGGCACAACGCAAGCAAAATTGTTGCGCGCGCGGGCGGTGGCGTGTGCCTCCACCGGAAACACCTCGGCGTCGCTGGCGGCCTATGCGGCGATGGCCGGCATCTGTCTCTTATTACACATCTCTGAGCCCACGAGACAGGCAGAAACCTCGTATGCCGTCTTCTGCTTGAAAAAAAAA
>CAYPUV010000271.1:0-4908 GCA_964413895.1 uncultured Anaerolineaceae bacterium | reverse complement strand
GGGGGTTAGGGGGTGGGGGTAAGAAATAGCATTCATTTCAAGCTTTTGATAACAAATTTCTCGATACTGCATAAAGTGTTTTAAATCATCCAATCTTTACCCCATCAGGAAAGGAGAAACTCATGCACAAACAGTTCTTATCTCTCATCGCTCTTTTTTTGGCCTTATTTCTGGGAGCGGCTCAGTGTGCCGCGCCAGCCAATCAGGGAGCAGCACCCTCGACCACAAAAGCGTATAAATTGGCGGCCATTTTCCCCGGTGTTATCACCGATGCAGATTACAACACGCTGGGATATATTGGCGCTACGACAGTGCAAACTGATCTTGGCGTAGATATGGCATACTCTGAAAGTGTGGCTGTCCCCGATGTGGAACGCGTTATGCGTGAATATATTGCCGATGGCTACAACATTATCTTCACCCACGGTGGACAATTTGTATCCCAAACCGTAAATCTGGCGAAAGAATTTAAAGATGTTACTTTCATTGCTGAATCTGATGGCCCGGTAGAAGATGCACCGGATAACTTGTGGGTCATCGGCAGAAACTTTCAGGTTGGGTTCTATGCTATTGGCGCATTGGCCGCCAAACAAACCCAAACGGGTAAAGTCGGCTACATCGGCGGGTTAACCCTGCCCTTCTCCTACGCAGAAGTCCATGCGATGGAACAAGCCGTGAGCGACCTGGGCCTGAATGTTGAAATAAAACCTGTGTGGGTGGGCAATTTCAACGACCCCACCAAAGCCAGAGAATTGGCAGAGGCAATGATTGCCGGTAACGTGGACGTTATTGTTGGCTCTTTGAACCTGGGAATGTTCGGCCTGTTTGAGGCGGTGAAAAGCTCGTCCACACCGGTATGGGCAACGGCAAAATATACCGACAAGTCTAACTTTGCCCCCGACAACTACATCACCTCTGTGCTGTACGATTTTGCCGGGCCGCTAAAAGACATTACCCAGAAAATTATGAACGGCGAAAAAGGCGGGTATTACCCACTTGGGTTCGACACTGGCGTGGCGTTGCAATTCCCCCTCAAAAACGTTTCACCAGAGCTAAGTACCGAAATCCAGCAACTTGTAAAAGATATTCAAGACGGCAAAATTAAGGTAAACAAAGACACAACACCTATCGAATAGTCTCAATCAAACCCAAAATCTATTCACAATCATAAGATGTGATGGCTCGGCAACGCCAGTCATCACATCTGCCATTATGCTAATTAATATAGACAATATGATGTATTAAACTGCTTGCTGCGTCACGTGAGTTAGCTATTCAATCCACCAACGAAAGGCACACAAGACATAAATGACAGGCCTACCCATTCTCCAGATGAAGGGTATTCGCAAGTCCTTTGGACCTGTGGTTGCCCTGGACAATGTTAATTTGGAACTAAGTAGAAATGAAATTCATGGGTTGCTGGGGGGAAATGGCGCCGGTAAAACCACTCTGATGAATGTGCTGTACGGATTATACAAGCCAGATGGCGGTGAAATCCTCCTGGATGGCCAGCCGGTAGAAATTCAGTCGCCCAAAGATGCCATTCAGCACAAAATCGGGATGGTACACCAACATTTTCTGCAAATAGACAGCTTTAATGTGGTGCAAAATATTGTTTTGGGCACCTCACTCAAAAACCGTCCCACCATCAATCTCAGCGCAGCAGAAGAGAAAATCAGCGTGTTATCTGAGCAGTTTGGGCTAGAAGTCGACCCGCGCGCGATGATTGAAGACCTGCCAATGGGCGTTCGGCAGCGCGTTGAAATCCTCAAGGCGCTTTATCGCGGGGTGAAAATTCTTATTTTGGACGAACCCACCACTAACCTTACCCCGCAAGAAGTAGATCGTCTGTTTCAATCACTGCGAGTGATGGTTGAAAATGGCATGAGCGTTGCCTTTATCACCCACAAGTTGCGTGAGGTTTTGAGCGTTTGCGACCGCATTACCGTCCTCAGGCGGGGCAAGAGCGTCCTCACGCTAAACCGGAACGAAGCCACTGCAGAAGCCTTTGTGCAAGCAATGGTCGGCGAAGACCTGGACGTGAAAAACAGCCTCATTTTCTCGCGGGCGCGCGGCAGCATCGAAGAGGTGAATGTTTCAGATGCCCCTATTTTGCAGGTGAAACGGCTGACCGTGCGTGATGAAAACGGAACACCCACCGTCAACAATTGCACGTTTCAGGTTTACCAAAACGAAATTTTCGGTATTGCCGGCGTCGCCGGCAACGGGCAGCTTGAATTGGCCGAAAGCATTATGGGCATTCGCCCGCCAGCCGAGGGCGAAATCACCGTTGCGCACACCAACGTCGCCCAAACAGAGACGGTAGAGCTGCTGAAGGGGTTAATCACCTACATTCCAGAGGACCGTCTCCAAGACGGGTACTTGCCCACCGCCAACGTGGCTCAAAACCTTATTTTGGGCTTTCACAAACAGCCACCCTACAACAATCATAGCTTCTTAAATTGGAAGATCATCTTCCAAACAGCACGTAAGCTAATTTCAGAATACAACATCATCACCCAAGGGCCGGAAGATACAGCAGCGAACCTTTCTGGCGGGAATATTCAGCGCGTAATGATTGCCCGCGCGCTGTCTTATCCTTCTAAACTGCTGCTAGCACACAACCCTACCCGCGGGTTGGATATTCCGTCAATGGAGTTTGTCTATTCAAAATTGCTGGAGCGGAAGAAACAGGGCGCGGCAACGCTGCTAATTTCTGAGGATTTGGACGAACTGCTACTGCTGTGCGACAGAATAGCCACTATTTACAGAGGAACCATTGTTGGCATCTTAACCAGAGGTGCATTTGATAAATATGAAATTGGACGAATGATGAGCGGAGTCAAAAATGTTGAATGAAAAAATTGCAACGCCACGTTTTGACTTCAAGGCCACAACGGGGCGCTTCGTTCCCTATGTGGTAGCAATCGTTGCCGCATTCCTCGCTGCTGGCGTATTCATTGCGGCGATGGGCTTTGATGTGTTGAAAGCCTACAACACCATCCTTTTTACATCCTTCAGAACCCCAAACGGCATAATCCAAACGCTGCTGAAGTTTGTGCCACTATTGTTGCAAGCTCTGGCGTTTACCGTGCCATTTGCCGCCGGTAAGTTTAACATTGGGGGTGAGGGGCAATTGATTGTCGGCGCGATTGGGGCCACCGCCGTGGGGATAATGTTTGCCCCCCTGCCAATGGTCCTATTGCTGCCGTTGGTGATTTTGGCCGGAATATTATTTGGCGCATTTTGGGCTGCCATTCCCGCGTGGCTGTTGTATCGTTTTAATATGAATGAAATTTTAACCACTGTATTAATGAATTTCATCTCTTTCAGTATGATTGATTACGTCGCCACAAAAATCTGGCGAGACCCTGCCGCCGGGCATCCCACCACCGTTCCCATCGGCCCGGGCGGACAATTGCCCCTGCTCATTTCCAGCCCCCCGCTACACGCGGGAATCATCATCGCCCTGATTGTGGCTGTGCTGGTGTACATCTACACAAACAAAACATCGGCGGGATATGAGCTGATAGCCACCGGCGCTAATCCAAAAGCGGCTAAAGTTTATGGTATTGCCGTGCGGAAAGTGTTCATTCTTTCGCTGGTGATTGGGGGCGCGCTGGCCGGATTATCGGGCGCTATTGAAGTTGCCGGCGTTCACCACCGGCTCATTGAAGGGTTACAATCCAACTACCTGTTGCTCGGGTTAATTATTGGACTGATTGCCAAAGGGAACAATCTTGCCGTGCCGTTTGTGGCTCTTTTTATTGCTGTGCTTGAAGTGGGTGCCAGTGCAATGCAACGAACGTTGATGATCCCTGGCGAAATGGTTTTTATTGTTGAAGCACTTATTCTGGTATTTGTACTTCTGTCTGACGTAGTGAGGAGACGATAACCTATGGATGGCTTTGGAATACAATTTGTACTTTTTGCCAAGCTGGTAATGCTGGCGCTGGTTCCATACGTTTTCGCCAGTCAGGGCACGATGCTGAGTGGTAAGACTGGCATTTTCAATGTGGCGCAAGAAGGCATTATGCTGACGGGGGCTTCGGTAGGGTTTTTGGGAGCGTATTATTCCGGCAACTTGCTGGTGGGGGTCATTGCGGCGATGCTGGTCGGCGGCCTGTTTGGACTGACCCTGGCCTACTTCACCACCACACTGAAGATGGACCAGTTTGTGATTGGACTGGCGCTCTTTTTCATCGGGCTGGGATTATCAACGTTATTTTTTAAAATTGCTATTGGCGTCACCCTGCAACCGCCGCTCGTTCCCACGTTGAAAGATGTGCCGGTGTGGGGATTAAGCCGCATTCCCATTTTGGGCGACATTCTTTTTAACCAAAATTTGCTGGTTTACAGTGCGTTATTGCTATCGGCGTTTTTGTATTATTTGCTTTATCAAACCAGTTTTGGGCTGGAACTGCGGTCGGTGGGTGAAAACCCCAAAGCGGCAGACAGCCTGGGCGTGAACGTGCCTCTGATGCGCTACGGAACCGCCATTGCGGGGGGGATGCTGATCGGCGTTGCCGGGGCTTACCTGCCGATGGTGTACACCGGAACCTTCACCGAAGGGATTGTCAGAGGTCGCGGCTGGTTGGCCATTGCGTTGGCCTTTTTTGGCGGCTGGAGTCCGCACCTGATTTTTCTGGGGTCCCTCTTTTTCGCCGGGGTTGAGGTTTTGGCGCTCCGAGTGCAGGTTATCGGCGGCATAGGTATACCTTATCAATTTTTGCTCACGCTTCCCTACGTCGCCACCATATTGGTGATGATGCCGGCCTTCAAAAAAGTTCGTGCACCGGCATTTTTGGGGCAAAACTACGACCGGGAAAAAAGAACGCTGGCCTGAATTATGGCTACAATGAGAATTGTTGTATACGCAGAATTTTTATTGACTGGAGTGTGCAATAC
>CAYPUV010000270.1:0-4980 GCA_964413895.1 uncultured Anaerolineaceae bacterium | reverse complement strand
CAATTTTAACTTCAGAGCCCGGCAGTGAATTGTAAACGGCAAGCTGAAAGCTAACAGCTATTAAGGAGGCGTTATGACCGATCTACTCATCAAAAATTGTCACGTCTTACATGTGGATGGCCAATCAGACGGCGTGACCATCCAAAAAAACAGTGACCTTCTGATTGACGGCAACCGCATCACCGCTATTTTACCCACCGCTGCCGCTCGCACAGCGATGCAAGTCATCGAAGGGCGCGAAATGCTGGCGATGCCCGGCCTCATCAACACCCACGCGCACGTGCCGATGGGCATTTTTCGCGGACTGGCGGAAGATGTCTCCATCGAAAAATGGTTCAACGAGTATATGTGGCCTCTGGAAAGCAACCTCACCGAGGATGATGTTTTTTGGGGAATGCAGTTGGGACTGGCGGAAATGATTGAAGGGGGCGTAACCACCGTCGCCGACCATTACTTTTTTATGGACCACGCCGCCGAAGCGGTACAGAAAGCGGGTACACGGGCGGTGCTGGGGTGGGCGGTATTTGGCAGTCAGGGCTATGCCGCGCTCGATGCTACCGCCGAATTTGTGTCGCGCTGGCAGGGGCAGGCGAATGGGCGCATCACTGCGCTGATGGCGCCGCACGCGCCATACACCTGCGATGATGATTTTCTACGGGCGACGGTGGCGCACGCAAAACAACTGGGCGTCGGCATTCACATCCACGCCGCCGAAACACTGGGGCAAACCGAAGCCAGCTTGCAGAAACGGGGCAAAACGCCCATTCAGGTGCTGGCGGACACCGGTGTGTTCAGCGTGCCAACCATTATCGCCCACGGGTGCGGCATTTTGCCAGACGACATTTTGCTGATGCAGTCGGTTGGCGGGAAAATCGGCGTGGCACACGCGCCCAAAACATACCTCAAATTGGGGATGGGCCTCACCCCGATTTTCGATCTGCAAGCGGCAGGCTTCGCGGTGGGGCTGGCCACCGACGGACCCGTCAGCAACAACACGCTCGATATTTTTGAATCGCTGCGGCTAATGGCGATGCTGCAAAAGCACGAAGCCCGCAATCCCGAAGTGATGACCATCCCGCAGGCAATAAAAATTGCCACGCAAAGCAGCGCCGCCGTGCTGGGCATGGAGCATCAACTAGGACAGCTTGCCCCCGGCTTTTTGGCAGATGTGATTTTGGTGGATATGAGCGGCGTGCATCACCAACCGTTGCACAGCATCACCGCCAGTTTGGTGTACAACACCCGCGCCAGTGACGTGCAAACGGTGGTGGTGGATGGCAAGGTTATTATGCGCAACCGGCAATTGCTCACGCTGGACAAAGCCGAAATTATTCAGCGGGTGAACCAAAATATAGCGCGGCTGGCGCAGCGTGTGCCTGCAAAACGGATTCAGGTGTATAACCCGTAATTACCAATTAGCAATGAACGTCACCGTTCGGGTAGGACTGCGCTAAACCATGGTAACGAATCTCAGGGCAGATTTTGTGGGTCACACTTGTAGCGTGACGATTTTCGGTGGGCTATCCGGTTGAATCCGGTTTCGTCAGACCCCAGTCTAGTATTTTCTCGCATAAAATGATATACTGCTTGTATAATTAGCACCCCAAAACCAACAACCAAATAGGAGGGAGAAATGAATTTTGCCGCAATGTTTCAAACCTGGGTGAGTGTACTCACCCATCCTGGGGAGAATGTCTTTCAAGAGGAACGAGCCAAACCACAGGCTACGCTGACCAACGCACTCATTTGGATTGTAGTTGCCGCAGTGATTGCTGCCATCTTCAGTGCCATCGGTGTGTTGATAAGCCACGCGCTGGGAGCGGGGACCGGCGTGCTGCAATCTGTGTTATCGGGCATTGATCTGCCCCCAGAAGCCAGGCAACAGATTCTACGATTTGCCGCTGGTAGAGCTGGCGGTGGATTTTTCGGTACGCTGTGCATATCATTTGTACTGGTTCCGGTGGGCTTCTTTATTGGTTCCGGTATCTATTTTGTTGTTGCCAAACTATTCGGCGGCGAAGGAACATTTGAAGAACAATCTTATTTACTGGCCACCTTCTCAGCCCCCATCATCATTGTTAATTCTGTCATCGGCATCATCCCTTTTTTGGGGGGATGCATCACATTCTTCATCTCCATTTATCAATTAGTGCTAACCTACTACGCTGTAAAAGTTTCACACAAACTAACCTCTGGTAAAGCATTAATGACGGTGCTGATCCCGATACTGGTGTTGTTCTTGTGTGTAATTTGTGTGTTCGCAATCATGTTTTTTGCCATATTGGGCGCAGCCTCTGGAATGAATTACTAGAAACCCATAGCTACACCGTGCAGCATGATGCGTCGATTGCCACAATCGGCGCATTTTCTTGTAAGATTACATTTGGGAGTACCGTCTAGGAAGTGAAAATTTGGCTTATGTTCGGCAGCGCTTATAATTTTGTTTGATGGTAAAGAATAAAAATAACTGCCGAAGGGAAAAGAATAAGGAATGCTGCAAATTTCACTGTACACAGACTCTGCTGCCTTTGATTTTTTGGCGGATGATTGGGAAGATTTAATGGAGCGGGCAATCGTTGCCCCTATTTTTATGACGGTAGCGTACCAGAAAAACTGGTGGGATCATCTTGGGTGCGGGCAACTGCTACTCATTGCCGTCCGTGATCCGGTTTCCCAAACATTGGTTGGCCTGGCCCCATTGATGGTAGATGATGGCGAGTTGCGTTTTGTGGGTTGCGTGGACGTGTCCGACTACCTTGATTTTTTGGTCGATAAAGACTATCGTTCCCAGGTTTATGCGGCGATTGTTGAATATTTAAACACAGACCTGGCTGACAAATGGCAAACCGCCTACTTTTGCAGCCTGGCCTGTCATTCGGCGACACCGGCAATGATGTTGAGACTGGCGAAAGCCTCCGGATGGGAAGCGCGAGCCGAGGTAGAAGAAGTGTGCCCCATTATCACCCTACCCAACAGTTGGGATGAATATTTAGCCGGGGTTGGCAAGAAACAGCGTCACGAAATTCGACGCAAATTGCGCAAAGCCGAAACCGCTGCCGATACTCGCTGGTACGTTATTGACAATCCTACCGCCCTGACCGATGAGGCCATTGATACCTTCATTGACCTGCACCGCAAATCAGCTACGGAAAAAGACCAATTCTGGAATGAAGCAAGGCTTAACTTTTTCCGGGTGGTCATCAAACAATTTGCCCAGAGAGGCTGGCTAAAGTTGTATTTTGTGGAGATCAACGGCCAGCCGGCCTCTGCGCTGCTTTGCTTCGATTATCACAACGAAATTTTGGTCTACAACTCCGGGTTTAATTTAGAAGATTTTGGGACTTTCAGCCCCGGTAATATCATCATATCCTACTCAATTCAACATGCCATTGAACTGGGGCGCGCCCGGTACGATTTTTTGCGTGGTGACGAGGCCTACAAATTCCGCTTTGGCGCTGTTGCAGAAGATGTAACGGGTGTAAAAATTACGAGAAGAAGCTAATGATAAAACGGGTTGCGATGCTCAGCGTCCACACCTGTCCCCTGGCAATGTTGGGTGGCAAGGAAACGGGGGGCATGAATGTTTATGTTCGGGAACTCACAACTGCTTTAGACAAACAAGGCATTACCGTAGACGTTTTTACCCGCGCGCAAGAGCCGGGTACACCGGTGGTACATGGTGTTTTAGGTGCCAACAGTCGGGTAATCCACGTTCCGGCCGGCCCGGAGCGCCCTTACAACAAAAATAAAGTGTACAACCACCTGCCAGAATTTGTGGAGGGTGTGCGCCGCAGAGCCATCAAAGAAAATCTACAGTACGATATTATCCACAGCCATTACTGGCTTTCCGGTTTGGCGGCCAAACAATTACAGTGCATTTGGGGAGGCACGCCCATTGTGCAGATGTTCCACACATTGGGCGAAATGAAAAACCGGGTGGCCCAAACCCCCGCCGAGCGCGAAACCGGGCTGCGCATCGAAACAGAGGCGGCCATCATGCGCTTTGCCGACCGTCTTGTCGCCGCCACGCCGATTGAACAAGCAGACCTGATCACGCTTTACGGTGCTGACCCCACCAAAATCGATGTCGTGCCCCCTGGCGTGAATTTGGAATTATTCAGACCCCTACCCCGGCGGGAAGCGCTGCGGAAAATCGGCGTGCCAGATGACCATCTGCTTATTCTTTTCGTAGGGCGTATTCAACCACTCAAAGGCATCGATAGCCTTATCAGAGCGATGGCGCGGGTGCTAAAACGTCACCCAGAATTTGAACATCATCTTTGCATTAGCATCATTGGCGGAAATCCCCACGCCACGTCCGGCGACGAGCAGGCCGAAATGCGTCGCCTGCACGCCTTGAAGGAATCGCTGGGCGTTGGAGACCTGGTAACATTCTTAGGGGCCAAAGACCAAAACACATTGGTAAATTACTACTCTGCGGCTCAGGTGGTGGTTGTGCCTTCGCACTACGAATCATTTGGAATGGTGGCTATTGAAGCAATGGCCTGTGGCACGCCCGTCATCGCCTCTGATGTGGGCGGACTGGCTTACACCGTGGAGGATGGCTTCAACGGGTATCTGGTTCCACTGAAAGATTACGATGCTCTGGCAGACAAAATTAGCCTGCTCCTTAAATACCACCGGCTAAGAGACTATTTGGGTGGCCAGGCTCACCACTGGGTTGAACATTTTAGCTGGCCCAATATTACCAATGAAATGTTAACCGTTTACCAAAAAACGTTGCAGAAAAAACACCAATCACAGTTAACCTTGACCCATTAATTCAGCAGTCGTAGGTCAATTCCAAACAAAATGTGAGCGCGAAAGCAAATGGCCCTCTCAAAAACAATTGCAGCCTACAACTCATTGGCGGCGCATTTTGCCCAAGATTTTTTTGATTTTGCATTAGATGAGCAGGTTGATCATTTTGGGCAGTATATTGCAACCGTCGGTCTGATTTGTGATCTAGGTTTCGGGGCC
>CAYPUV010000269.1:0-4999 GCA_964413895.1 uncultured Anaerolineaceae bacterium | reverse complement strand
TGACCGGATAAACCACAAATCTTGCTTCAAAAAATCAGTATGCGATTGCCCTAGAATTGACTATCACGGCTATTGAGGAATATATTTTACCAGTCGCCAGTGATTGCCACGTGAGGTTTGGGGTTCGTATTCGGCAATATCCATAATTTGACGGACAATGTGTAGCCCGTACCCTCCTTCGGAGGGGTCCATCGGATCAGACATTGGTGGTGGAACGGCATCGGGGTTGAAACTGCGTCCCTGATCGTACACATCAACCTGTATGCCGCCTGTTGCCAGAATAATTTGACCGGTGATAATACCTTCGTTGTCTGCATAAGAATGTTCAATCATATTCGTGCAAATTTCCGATACAGCCAGTTCCACCAAATAAATAAAATCATCTCCTTTAGCATCGGAGGGCAGATTATTGAGCATCCGGCAAGCGGCGGTAACCTGATGCGAGATATCTGTGAGGTAGGTTGTATCAGCTTTGTACTGGAAGGGAATGACTTCCAAAATGTCCCATTCTTGTTCGGGCGCTATGCCGGTGTGTTTGCCGGAAAATTTTATCACAACCAGGGTTACATCGTCGGTGGCCAAGGCTTCCTGCTGAAAATCGGCCAGGTGTGTTAAAATGATTTGCTTCAAAATAGAAGGTGATTTATCAGCGTGTTGGTGAATTAGGTGTTGCACGCGCTGCAATCCAAACCGCTCGCCCTGTGGATTTTTGGCCTCGGTTATGCCGTCACTGTACAGTACCAACGTGTCACCGGGCGCGAGATGCACGTACTGCGTGGTTTTGTAATCATCGCCCAGAACACCAATGGGTAATGACGTGGCTTTGAGCAAGCGGGATGTTTTTGACTGAGCGTGGTAGATAATTCCCGGTGTGTGTCCGGCATTGGCGTACATTAGCACGTTATTTTTGGTGTCAAATGTTGCCATAAACGCGGTTACAAATAGTTCCGCTTGCGACAAATCTTGATAGAGAATCTCGTTGACCCGCTTGATGATGATGTGAGGCTCCTGGCTGTGGAATGTTTCCACCTTGAGCATCGTGCGCACCATTGATGTGAACATCGCTGCCGGGATTCCTTTGCCGGCCACATCTCCTACCGCAATTGTAATTTGATTTTCTCCCGTGCGGATAAAGTCGTAAAAATCCCCGCCCACTTCGTAAGCAGGCATTGTGCTTACGGCGATGGACAGGTCATCCATTTCGGGTACTGTTTTGGGGAGCAAACTTTCTTGAATTTCAGCGGCAATTTCAAGCTCGCGCGCCACACGCTCGCGCATAATTAGTTCGCGGTGCATACTGAAATTATCGATGATGGCGCCCATCTGCTCGGCGATAGCCGTCATCAGTTTTACATCCCCGGTGGTAAATTGCTGATATTTGTTGATCAGTCCCAGGGTGGCGGCGGTTTTATTGCTGGTTGAGATGGATGCCCCGGCAAAATTCTGTAAGTCTCCCGGTGCTTCGGGCCACAAATCTAGCAATTCCTCGCGGTTGCTAATGAGTACGACTTTCTTTAATTTTACGACGCGATCCAAAAACGATTGGGGGCACATTAGTTCTGGAGGCTGTTTTACGCCAGCGGTAACACATTCAACTTTATCAGCGTGGGCAAGCAATACAAACCCTGTTTCTACTTTTACCACGCTAATCACTTCTTTCAAAATGGAATTCAGCGCATCGGAGAGGTCTGATTTTTCAGCCAGGGTCTTGGTAATGTGGTACACCAGATCAAGTTGATTCCAGGCGGCAATTAACTCGTCGGTCATCCCCCACAGGGAAAGCTCGTTCTCAAAATCCGTAGCCAGTCTATCGGCGGCCCAATAGAGCATCGGACTATATTCAGGCCGATTGTTATTCGATAACAGGTAGCCCACTTTGTTCCCTTGAATAACCAGCGGCACAAGCGTCGCGCGGACGTTGGGTGCAACTGCAATTTCACCGGAGGGTGTTTTCAAGATCAACTCAGACAGGTAGGATGCTGTGCCGTTTTCCACAGCAATAAGGTCTCCTTTGAGCGATAGCAATAGCAGTGTCCCATCGGTTATTTGCTGCCACCGATTGGCCAGCACGTTAAAAATATGTGGCTTTTGCTGTAATACATCTCTGATATTTAGCATACAACAAACAATAGGCAGGTGTTATTATCGCCGTTTTTACGGCCAGAATTCGGCAACATCAGTGAGGGCAGCAATATCTAAAATTGAAATTCGTTTCCGGCCCGTGTCAATTATGCCAGCAGATTTAAATTCGTTCAAGGTTTGGGTTACACTTTCCCGGTACACACCGACTCTGTCCGCCAAATCCTGGTGGGTGTACCCCTGAATATCGCCACTTGATTGTGCCCTAAGTTTCAACAGCAGCGCTGCCAATCGTGCGGCCAGGCTTTTGAATGCCAACGCCTCAAGTTTGTCTTCAACGTGGCGCATCCGCGATGATAGCAATTGCATCATACGCAAGCCGACCTGCGGCTTATCCATAATCAGTCGCTCCACATCTCGTCGACTCATCACACAGAGCAGACAATCATCGGTAGCTTCAGCGAAGGTATTTTGCATTTCCTGCCCCAATAGCGACATTTCGCCGAACACCGTGCCGGACGTGGCGGTATCAACGACCAGCTTTTTCCCATCTGGGGAAATTTTGTAAAATTGCACCCGCCCTTTTTTCAGGATGAACAACACTTCGGTGGTCTCCTCCGGCTGAAAGAAAACTTTTCCCCGTCGGCAGGTGGTCATCGTCAGCAACGCATCCATTTGCTCGATTTCAGGTTGAGACAAATCCTGAAAGATATCAATGGTCTTTAAATACGCTATTTTGGGGGTTACGGCAGTTCCCATTGGTGTACCTTCTCTCAATAGCGAAATTGTATCCTGAATGGGCAAAAACCACAAATAAAAAAACCGCCCGACGAGAACTCGTTGGACGGAAACAACGTAACCCCCTCCCCAACCACCTGTGCCCCGAATGGGGTATCCCCCTGTTAGGGGGAGGGGGGGTATCCTCAACTGCGCAATTTCGCGCCGAGTTGTTTTTCCAACGCTTTGACGATACGGCTCTGCTGTTTGGCGACCACTTTGTCGTTCAGCGTTTTGTCGGGCGATTGGAACCACAGGTTGTACGCCATACTTTTCTTGCCCGCGCCGATTTGCTCGCCACGATAGATGTCGAACAGGCGCACATCTGCCAGCAGGAAGCCACCCGCTTTGCGGATGATCGCTTCCAGTTCGGCGGCGGGAACAGCTTCATCCACCACTACGGCGATGTCTTGCTGCACGGCGGGGAAGCGTGGCACGGGCGCAACGCGGTACGAGTCGCTGGCGTGGGCGATGAGCGCGTCCACGTCCACGTCTGCCGCCAGCACCGGCGTATCTTCCGGCAATTCATATGCCGCCACCACCTGCGGGTGGAGTTGCCCCAGCAAGGCGGTGGTGTCGCCCGCCACACGGATTTCCGCCACCCGCCCAGGGTAGAAAGCGGGATGTTCGGCGGGGTGGTAGCTGATGTCCGGCACGTGCAAGCCATCGAGCAGCGCCTCTACCACCCCCTTCATATCGAAAAAGTCAGCGGGTGCGGCGTCGCCATCTTGCCAACTGTGCGGCGCACGGGGTCCCGAAAGCACCATCGCCAGTCGCGTTTGCTCGATGGGCAGTACATTATTTTCAGTGGGCAGAAAGACCGATGACACCTCAAACAGCGCCAGTTCATCGGTGAAACGGCTGTTGGCGGCGGCGATTTCCAGCACGCTGTTGAGCAGACTGCGGCGCATCACCCGCCGCTCGGCGGTGGAGGGGTTCACCAGCGCGACATATTGGCTGTCGTCCAGCGGTTCTGCCCCGGGGGTCAATCGTGCTTCCGCTTCGGGGGTGGTCAGCCGATAGGTGATGATTTCTTGCATCCCGACATCCACCAGCAGGTCTTTCAGTCTTTCTTCCCAATCGAGTTTCGGGTTGTTGCGCTGCGGGGGGAGCGTGTCGGTCAGTTCGGTGCGTGGAATTTTATCGTACCCGTACATGCGCACAATTTCTTCCACCAAATCCGCCCGCCCGATGACGGGGTCGGCGCTGATGTCCATCCGGTGGTCGGGCACGGTGACGTGCAGGGCATCATCACCAACAGGCTCACACGCAAATTCCAACCCTTCCAGATAGCTCTGAATGGTGTTGCGGTCGAGGTTAATTCCCAGCAGACGAGTCACATCGGCGGTGGAGAGTTCCAAAGTGATGGTTTCCGGTGGCAGGGGATAATTGTCCACCATATCGGCGGCGATGACGCCACCCGCCAGCTTATGGATTAGTTTTGCCGCCCGCAGCGCACCGAGCATCGATTGCGACGGATGCACGCCCCGACTGAAACGATAGCCCGCTTCGGAATGGAGTTTGAGCGCGGTAGCGGTTTGGCGAATGTTGATAAAATTCCACGCCGCCGCTTCGATGAGGATATTTTTGCTGGTCGGTTGGACCTCACTTTCCATCCCGCCCATAATCCCGGCAATGCTCAACGCCGATTTCGGGTCGGTGACCATTACCGCCGAGGAGGGCATTTCGCGCACTTCATCATCCAGCGTGCGCAGTTTTTCGCCCGGTTCCGCCAAACGGATGATGATGCGCACCGTGCCGTCGGCGCTGTATTCGGCGGCGCGGGCTTGCAGCACATCCCAATCGAAGGCGTGGTTGGGCTGCCCCACTTCCAGCATCACATAGTTGCTCACGTCCACAATGTTGTTGATGGGGCGCATCCCCGCCAGCCGCAAGCGCAGTTGCATCCAATAGGGGGACGGTTTAATTTCGATGCCTTCAATGAGCACGCCGACAAAACGCGGGTTCAGGTCCGGGCTGGTCGTTTCGATGGTCAACCGTCCGGCAAGGGGTTTGCCGGTGGGGGTGATGGTGTAATCGGGATAGCGCACTTTCTGCCCGGTCAGCGCGGCGATTTCGCGCGCCACCCCGATGATGGATGTGGTGCGGGCGATGTTCGGCAGCACGTCAAATTCCAGCACCG
>CAYPUV010000268.1:0-5007 GCA_964413895.1 uncultured Anaerolineaceae bacterium | reverse complement strand
ACCCTGTACACTGATTGGTTGTGGTTTCAGGCTGTAGGGTTTAGCCAGATTTTTACAACCGAGCTGGGCACGAAAGTAGTGGTGTTCTTTGCTGCCGCACTGGTATTTGTCATTTTATTTTTGTTGAATACCATCTTGGCACGCTGGCAAGTTAAGCGCAATACCCTCTTTTTTAGCGATGAAACATTGGTTGCGCAGCGCGTTGTCACATACATCGTCTGGATTGTGGCGCTGCTGTTGGCGTGGTTGGTGGGCACTACAGCATCGGCGAACTGGTTAACGGTGCAGGAATACTTGCAGCAGGTGTCGTTTGGTGTGAGCGACCCTATTTTCTCAATGGACGTGAGTTTCTACATCTTTACGCTTCCCTTGCTGAAGTTTTTGCAAGGATGGCTGGTGGTGGTATTGTTTTTGTCGCTATTTGGCGCGGCAGGAATTTACTTGCTTGAACAACGAAATAATCTGGAAGAAGGGCGCATTGTGTTCTTGCCCTACGCACAACTTCATCTTTCAATTTTAGGCGCGCTGATTTTCCTGACCTTTGCCTGGGGACACTGGCTGGACACGTTCGCGCTGATGTACAGTGACCGGGGTGTTGTGTTCGGCGCCAGCTACACCGATATCAACGTAGTGCTGCCAATTTTGCGCGTGATGCTGGGTATTGCCGTACTCTCTGCCGCGCTACTCATTGTGAATATTTTTGTGCGCCGCAGTGTATTCCCCCTGGCGGCGATTTTCATCTGGCTGGTCGGTGGATTTTTGTTGCGCGGCGTGGTGCCGGGGGTGGTGCAACGGTTTGTGGTAGAACCAAATGAGTTGAACCGCGAAGCACTTTACATTCAGTATAATATTGATTTCACCAACCGCGCTTACAATTTGCAAAATATTCAAGAAGGTAGTTTTGAAAATTATCAGACGCTAACGGCAAACGATTTGGAAAGCAACACGCTAACGTTAGACAACACCCGCTTGTGGGATTATCGCCCCTTGTTGCAAACGTATCGCCAGTTGCAGGAACTACGACTGTATTACACATTTCTAGACGTTGACCTGGACCGCTACACCGTCAATGGCAAATATCGGCAGATCGCGATTTCGGTGCGGGAGATGGATAAAGCACAGTTGCAATCACAAACCTGGATCAACCAGAAGTTGCAATTTACACACGGTTACGGTGTGGTGATGAATCCGGTCAATGAAGTGACCGCCGAAGGGTTGCCCGAATTTTGGGTGAAAGATTTGCCGCCGCAATCGAGCGTCGATCTGTCCGTGACCCGTCCTGAAATTTATTACGGCGAAAATACTACCGACTATGTGTTTGTGAATACAGACGAGAAGGAGTTCGATTATCCCGGCGAAGCCAACCAATCTGTTTATGCTACCTATTTTGGCACGGGTGGGGTAAAGCTATCCCAATACCTCACCCGGCTGGCGTTTGCATTGCGGGTGGGAGACAGCAATATTATTCTCAGCCGAGACATCAACGCCGAGAGCAGGATTCTATTCCATCGCCAAATTCAAACACGCGTACGGACTATCGCACCGTTTTTGCGCTATGATGACGACCCCTATATTGTGATTGGTGACGATGGGAAACTATACTGGATCCAGGATGCCTACACAATTTCCAACCTGTATCCTTATTCTGAGCGCATCGGCGGGCAATTTAATTATATTCGCAATTCGGTAAAAGCGGTTATCGACCCGTACAATGGGCAAGTAACATTCTATCTTTTCGACCCCAACGATCCGCTGGCACAAACGTACAGTCGCATCTTCCCCGGCATTTTCAAACCTGCGGCAGAAATGCCAGCAACATTGCGCCAGCACGTGCGCTACCCGGAAGGACTGTTCAAAATTCAGGTCAATCTGTACCAGACGTATCACATGAGAGACCCCAACATTTTTTATAATAAAGAAGACTTGTGGGCCATTCCGCAAGAAACGTTCTCTGGCAACACTCAGCCGGTAGAGCCGTATTATGTTATTGCCCGTTTGCCTGGTGAAACGCAAGAAGAGTTTATTCTGTTTGAACCGCTCACGCCGCACAACAAAGATAATCTGGTGGCGTGGATGGCGGCGCGCTCCGACGGGGAACATTATGGCGAACTGGTTGTCTATCGTTTGCCAAAACGAGAGTTGATTTTTGGCCCGTTGCAAATCGAAGCGCGTATTGACCAGGACCCGGAAATTTCGTCACAATTTTCGTTGTGGGATCAGGGCGGCTCGCAAGTTATTCGCGGAAATTTGCTGGTGCTGCCGATGGGGAACGCCCTGCTCTATGTGGAGCCTATTTACCTGCAAGCCGAATCTGGGCGCATCCCGGAACTAAAACGGGTAATTGTTGCCAGCGGCGACCAGGTGGTGATGGAAAAGACCCTCGCAGAAGGGTTGGCGAAACTGTTGGGGGATATTGTTGCGAGGCCAAGTGAATCTGGCGGTACCTCGACGAAAGCGGCGGTAACAGGTGCCGATACATCTACGCCGATTGTTGATCGCAGCGTGCGCCAACTGATAGAATCGGCATCGGCGCACTATGAAGCTGCGCAAGAGGCGTTGCAATCTGGTGATTGGGCTACCTACGGCACAGAGCTTGATGCGTTAAAAGCTAACCTTGATCAACTACTGCAAACGGTAGAGAAGAAATAAAGAGACCCCTGCAAAAATTTAGAGTCACCCATCCCGAAAGCTTCCGCTTCCGGGATGGGTAAGGGTTGGCTTTACTGTGCGGCAGGGGCGGTATCTATGGTGGGAACAATCCCAGGGCCGGGAATGACTAAATTGGGGACCGTCCCCTCTAGGGTGAAGATGATCTTATCGGTGCTGCTCAGCGCATCGGCGTTGGCCTGAATTTTCAGTAGTTCCAGATAGCCATTGGTCCCGTACAGATCGGCCAGGGTCAACTGAGAAGCCAGGTTGGCACGCGCTTTTTCCAATGCAGCTTCTGCCACAATTTGGTTGATTTCCACGTCCTTCTGCGCGGTGAGCAGGTCATTTGATTTTTGCGCTTCGATGACGGCGCGTTCCGCTTCTACTTTTGCCAGGTCATTGGCAAGGTTCGCTTCAATCACGGCTTTTTGGGCCAGTGTCTTTTCCTCTTGCAGTTTTGCCAGCGTAATTTCCTGCCGGGTTTGCTCTTGAATTCGGCTTTGCTCCACCCGAATTTCACCTTCCTGCCGGGCTTGTTCCGCCAGCGCTTCTGCGTCGGCTTTCAATTTGTCTTGCGCGGCTTTCTCTGTTTGCAGGCGGCTTTGCACAATGGCATCCAGCGCAGCTTGCACCTCCGGCGAAAGGATGACTTCTGGCACCACCAGGTTTTGCACATTCAATCCCAAGTTGGATGCCATCCCGTTCAACTCATTATCAATACAGTTGCGCAGGTCATCGCGGGCGGTACCGATGATGTTGTCATCAAAATTACGGTCGCCCACGCAAACTTTCATCGCTTGTTGCGCCAGGTCATCCACGCGGGAGATTGCCAAATCATCGTTCAGGTACATCTCTTTATATTGCGCCCAGTAGTCTTCAATGAGGTCCTTCTGGGCAAAATTTGGGCGGAAAATGTCACCGCTCACCGTTAACCCGATGCGTTGTTTGTCTTTGGTGATGATTTCCGGGTCGGTGACGGAAAACGGAATGGCGTGGGTAGAGACGCGTTGTAATTCCACAAACAAACCACTGTCGCTGTATACACCGGGTCCTACCACGTCTTTGATTTCCCCGCTTTGCAGTTGCACGCCGATCTCTTGCGCGTCTACCTTTTCAAAAAAGTAGAAAAACTGGCTGGAAAATGATAGTAGCACGCCAATAATAATAACTGCAACGATGATGATGACCAGCGTGCTGGCTCGACCAAGTAGTTGTTTCATCAGTTCACTCCTCGTATTAGGTAGTAGGAGTAGGCGCCAACCCGCCTACAAGTTGAAAAGAAAGTTGATTTCTGGCATCCTGAAGGTTGGCTCAGGAAGGGGAAGCGCCTTCGCTTTTTGATATGGGTTTAGGTTTCAGCGCTCAGGGGAACACGCTACGCCGTAAAGTGTTTTAAGGCTCAGCCTGGGGGTGAAATATTTCTCCAATGCCGGCCACGCTCCCCAAAATGCCAGCGGCCTCATAAGGCAAAAATATTTTCGTGGCTTTGCCACCGGCTATATCACGCAGTGCATCCAGATATTTAATGGCGATGAGTTCCGGCGAAGGACGTTGTTCTTGAATGGCGCTGTACACTGCTTTGATGGCATCGGCTTCTCCTTCTGCCACTTTGCGGCGCGCCTCAGCTTCGCCTTCCGCTTCCAGCACCGCCGATTGCTTTTTGCCTTCTGCTTTCAAGATTTCTGCTTGCTTGTAGCCTTCTGCTTCCAGGATGGTGGCGCGGCGGTCGCGCTCCGCTTTCATCTGGCGGTGCATTGCCTGCGTCACGTCAACGGGGGGGTCAATGCGCTGCAACTCTACGCGCGTCACGTTCACACCCCATTTGTCGGTGGCCTCATCTAAAATTTCACGTAGCTTGGTATTAATCACCTCCCGCGAGGTTAAACTCTCGTCCAGCGCCAGATCGCCAATGAGGTTGCGCAGGCTGGTTTGCGCCAGTTTGGTCACGGCTGAATAAAAATCGGCAACCCTGTAGGTTACCCTCACCGGGTCAAGCACCTCGTAATACACCACCGCGTCCACTTCAACCACCACATTATCTTTGGTGATGACTGCTTGTGGTGGCACATCTACCACCTGTTCGCGCACATCAACCTTTATCATCCGCTCAATAAAAGGCAACACGATGTTTAATCCACTGTCGGCAGTGCGTTTGTATTTCCCCAGCCGTTCAATCAACCCTTTTTCCCACGGTCTAACAATTCTGAATACCATTATCCCCTCCTCGTATAAAATAGATATGTTTGAGGTGTCATTGCGAGCAATCGCCAACTTTACGACGCGGGGATGCCACGGGCGAACTCCTTTGAAAATAGTCGTCAGTCATCAGCTTTCAGCGGCCAGTTCTACTGCTGGCGG
>CAYPUV010000267.1:0-5098 GCA_964413895.1 uncultured Anaerolineaceae bacterium | reverse complement strand
CTGAGGGGAAGGGGGGAGTGCACCCAAAGGGCACAGGCGTGAGAGCGAGGGGGACTTTGTCCCCCTCGCTCACCCCTTTTTTTACCCCCTCCCCCAAATTTGGGGGAGGGGGTAAAAAATAACTTCTTATTTTTTGTCAAGCGACTTTGCAACAGCCCTGCAGTAGTCGTAGAAGCTAACATAACGGGTTGACATAGTACTAAAAGTCTAGTAAACTTTAAGTATGGCGAAACGAAAGAAGCACACCACCACAACCTGGAATATTGATGACCTGAGCACGCTGCTGGCCCGTCAACTGGCTGCTATCATAGAGAACCTGCACCCGTATCAACAGGAATTGGGAGGGGCACTGCTGTTCGCGCTTTCGCTGCTGGTTTTTTTGAATTTGGTAGGTCTCACCGGCGGTGCGCTGCCCACAGCGTTGGGCAACTTAACCGGGAGTCTGTTTGGCTGGGGAGCGATTCCCATTGTGGTGAGCATCGGCGCATTAAGCGTTTTTCTTATTTCCAGGCTATTCACCGAAGAACCAATCCCGCTTCCGCTGGAAAAAATCATCGGCGTTGAGCTTATTTTCATTTCTGGGTTGGTCCTCATTCACCTGTTTGCGGGCGGCGATGACCCGCTAGCACTGGCTGAACGCCACGGCGGCGGCGGTTTTATTGGCTGGGGATTGAGTACTTTGGTCAGCAACCTGACCGGGCACTCCAAAACCATTCCTGGCATTCTGTTTGTTATTATCGGATTAGCCGGAATTGGCTTGCTCATCAATACCGAACGGCTCGATCTGGAGCGCTGGACTGAACCGGCCATCCCTCCCACAGCGGACGAGGTTGCGGATGACGCCACAAACAACCTGAAAACCACAACAAAAGTCAAAGCCGCGCCCAAGCCAAGAAAGCCACGCCAGCCCAAACCCTCAATGAGCGCCGACCAGGCCATTCAGGCAGTGGGACAAACCGAACACAAATTCGCCCTGCCGCCGCTGGAGTTATTGGCCCCTGCGGCGCTTGCCACAGGACGTTCTGCAAACGCACGGTTGCAAGCGCAAGTTATTGAAGAAACGTTGAATGGCTTCGGTGTTCCCGCCGAAGTAGTTGAGATTAATCCCGGCCCCACCGTAACCCAGTTTGGCGTAAAACCGGGGACTATCGAAAAGAAATTACCAGACGGCACAAGCGTGCAGCAGCGCGTGCGGGTTAGCAAAATCAACTCGTTAAATAATGACCTGGCGCTGGCGCTGGCCGCCGCTCCCATCCGCATTGAAACACCCGTGCCCGGTCGCCCAATTGTGGGTATCGAAGTACCCAACACAGCCGTAAGTGTTGTCTCACTGCGGGGCGCGATGGAAACCGACACCTATCGGCGGGCCAAAGGAACGCTGCCGGTTGCCCTGGGCAAAGGGGTTGGCGGGACTGTGGTCGTCGCCGACCTGACAAGCCAGCCACACCTGTTGATTGCAGGGGCCACCGGTTCCGGCAAAAGTGTGTGCATCAATGCCACCATCATCAATTTACTAATGACCCACACGCCAGACAAGTTGAAGCTGCTCATGATCGACCCCAAAATGGTAGAACTAACTTCTTACAATGGTATTCCTCACCTGATTGCCCCCGTGGTGACCGATTTTGAACAGGTGGCCGGAGCACTGGCCTGGGTTACCAGAGAGATGGAACGTCGCTACAAAGCTTTCGCCTCCATTGGCGCTCGTAATATTAAAACCTACAATCAAAAAGTCAAATCCGATGAACAGCTGCCGTTTATGGTTGTTATCATTGACGAGTTGGCCGATTTAATGATGCTTGCCGCCGACGAGATAGAAAAATACATTGCTCGCATCGCGCAGATGGCCCGCGCCACCGGCATTCACATGATTATTGCCACCCAGCGCCCTTCAACCGACGTAGTGACCGGCCTGATTAAGGCTAACTTTCCGGCACGCATTGCCTTTGCGGTGAGCAGTCAGGTTGATTCGCGCGTTATTTTGGATACGCCGGGTGCAGAAAAGTTACTGGGCAAGGGAGATATGCTCTACCAGGCTCCCGATTCACCCAAATTGGCGCGGCTGCAAGGTTGCTTTGTTTCTGACGCCGAAATTAAAAACGTGGTGCAGTACTGGAAGTGGGCCAGCACACCATTGCCCACCCCAAACGATGAGAATGAGGATGCCACCTCAACCGCAACAACGACAGACAACATCCCCGCTAAACCGGCAGCGCCACAAACACAAATCAACGAACCGCCGGCGGTTCCCTGGGCAGATATTCTGAAAGAATCACACAAAGATGACATGCTGGAACGAGCCATCAAATTGGTGGTGGAAAATCAGCGCGCCAGCACGTCATTTTTGCAACGCAAACTGGGGATTGGCTACCCTCGTGCGTCCCGGCTGATGGACCAATTGGAGGAGCAAGGCATTGTTGGCCCCGCCGATGGGACACATCACCGGGAAGTCTACAGGTCACCTGAGCCTGACGACGAAATTGAAATCGATTTGGATAACGATTTAGACCAAATCTAAAATTCAAATTTTCCAAAATTTAACCAATAATGTATGATAAGGCCACCCATTTTTTAGGGTCGCTGATGCCCCTCTTGTTAAGAGGGGCTTTGTGTTTTTAGATTTTAACTGAAAGGAATGTTTGTTAATGCGGATTGGCATTGACGCCCGGTTGGTCTTCTATAGTAAGGCGGGGATAGGGCAATACATCATTCATCTTGCCAGAGGATTAGCCCAACTAAAAACCCCTGATGATAGTTTCCTGCTGCTCCAGAGCCACAAAGACGCAACAAAAATCATCAACAACCATAATTTTGCGCGCGCTCCCCTGTGGACACCCAGCCATCACCGCCTGGAGCAACAGGCCCTACGTTTAGAAACTGGCCGTCTCGGACTGGATCTGCTCCACTCCCCTGACTTCATCCCTCCCTTCAAACGAAATTACAAATCGGTCATCACGGTTCACGATTTAGCGTTTTTACTGTATCCCCAATTTATGACCCGTGAATCGGCACGATATTATGGACAAATTGACCACGCCGTGCGCAGCACCGATCACATTATCGCCGTTTCACAAGCAACCAAACAAGACCTGATCAAACTGTTGGGGGTGCCACAAGAGAAGATTACCGTCATCTACGAAGGCATCAACCCCAAATACCGGCAAATCGACAAAACTCAGGCGGCCACCTTTGTAAAAAATACGTTTGGTTTGGAGCCTGGGTTCATCTTTTTTATCAGCACCATCGAGCCGCGCAAGAATATTCCCACCCTGCTTAAAAGTTATCGCCTGTTGAAAGACCGCTATGGGTGCCAGGAAAAACTTGTACTGGCAGGGAGCAAGGGCTGGCTATTTGAAGAAGTTGACGAGACTGTCAAAAAACATAAGTTAGACAATGACGTTATTTTACTTGGTAGAGTGCGCGATTCAGAAGTGAACTACCTCTACAATGCAGCCAGTATGCTGGTATACCCCTCGTTTTATGAAGGGTTTGGCCTGCCGCCTCTGGAAGCGATGAATTGCGGCACGCCAGTTATCGTTTCTAACATCAAGGTAATGCCAGAAGTGGTGGGAGACGCGGCACTGTTAATTGACCCTCACGATGAAGAAGCGCTGGCTATAGCGATGAACCGTCTCCTCACCGACAACACCTTGCGCCAGGAATTGATTACCAAAGGGCTTAAACGCGCCTCAATCTTCTCCTGGGAGCAAACCGCCCGCGAGACACTGGACGTATACCACCAAACAATTGGCAGTTAGCAATAACCAATTGTTAGCGACACATTTGCTAATTGGCCATTGAAAATGAAGCTGCTAATTCTCACACCGCAACGTCCTTATCCTCCCCACCAGGGAACAACCATTCGCAATTTCAACCTCATCGCCGAGCTATCTAAGCGGCATACAGTGGCGCTGCTCACCTTTGTGGAACCAGACCAGCCCGCCAGCCACGGCCCATTGACCACCCTGTGCGCCCCCCTCGAAATTGTGCCGGCACCACAGCGTAGCGCCGCCGCCCGTCTGCAACAGATGCTCACCACGCGCCGCCCAGATATGAGCTGGCGGCTCTGGTCGCCTGAATTTGATCAACGACTGCAAGACCTGCTCCGGCAGCACCCCTTCGACGTGGTGCAATTAGAGGGGATTGAGATGGGACCGTACTTGCCCACTGTGCGCCGCTTCGCCCCGCAGGCCAAAATTATCTACGATGACCACAATGCCGAATGGCTGTTACAATACCGCAACTTCACGACCGACATCAAGAATCCACGGCGCTGGATTGCCGCCACTTACAGTTTTGTGCAAACCCGGCGCTTAAAACAGTATGAATGCTGGCTCTGCCAACAAGCCGACGGCGTGGTGGCCGTGAGTGAGGCTGACCGGCGGGCAATCTTGCAGCTTGACCCCACGCTAGACATAACATTGGTACCCAACGGAGTAAACCTGAATCGGTACAGCGCTGCCAACAGCGCACCCATCCCTTTCGACCTGGTGTTCACCGGTAAAATGGACTATCGCCCCAACATCGACGCGATGCTCTGGTTCGGGGAGCATGTGTTACCGCTGCTGCTGGCAAAACGCCCTCAAACCACCCTGGCGATTGTGGGCCAGCGACCACATCCTCGCCTGAACGCGCTGCGAGGCAATCCCGCCATCACCATCACCGGCTTTGTGCCAGAAATTACGCCCTACATTGCCGGAGGCGCAGTGTACATTGCTCCCTTCCGGGTTGGTGGTGGCACGCGCCTGAAATTGCTGCAAGCAATGGCAATGCGCAAAGCCATTGTTGCCACCACTGTCGGCGCAGAAGGCTTTGGCATCACCACCGGGCAGGAAATGCTGCTGATAGACGATCCACGACAAATGGCAGACGCCATCCTGCACCTGTTGGACAATCCCGCCGCACGCCAGCGCCTGGGTGACAATGCTTACCGCTTTGTGGCCGCCCGCTTCACCTGGGAAGCCCTCGTCCCTGCGATGGAAGCGTTGTATGGATGAGTTTGGCGCTTCGAGTTTCGAGTTCAATATCCAAGGATCAAAGTTTTGCTCATCAGATGCGTGACTATTCACCCTTAGACCCTGCCTTCGCCACCCTGCCC
>CAYPUV010000266.1:0-5107 GCA_964413895.1 uncultured Anaerolineaceae bacterium | reverse complement strand
GAATTGAACGGGCCTAACACTGGCATCTGAGGCAACAGTTCTTGCCCGAACGTTAAGTTGTCATCTACAAATCCAGAAATCCAAATGCCCGCCCGTGGATTCTCGCTGAACTGCTGGGCAATTGCCAACGCTTCTTCATTCGCGCCAACAATGAGCACGTTTGTCATAAAACGCCCCGATGCGCGCAACCCTTGCACAGTGCGCCGCAAGAAAAAGCGCCCCACTGCCACCCAAAAACTCACCAGTCCCCACGATAGAATGACCCATGCTCTGGCGATAATAAATTCGGGATAGAAGAAGGTGGAGGTAACCACCAACATTATCCCCAACGTGCACGCGTTAAACACTTGTGAGTACTCACGCGAGCCGCTAAAAAGGTTCTTGAAATCGTATAACCCAAACATCCAAAAAACAAATAGCCAGGCGGGAACCAGCATAAACACTAACTGTTGGTAAAAATGGATCACCGGTACTGCAGGTTGGTACGACCAGGTAATGGCGCTTTCAAAACGGAGTAGATAAGCCAGTAAGAATCCGCAGCTAATCATTAATGCATCGGTGAATACTAATACCAATGACAAGAGAATTCGCTCAGCCCAGCGAGCGTTAATTGCGCTTCTAAACGCACCAGTAGTAGGGTATGTTGTATTCGCTTGCATCTTCCACCTTATCGACTTCTTTTGCTTGACCGTCATATTTAGTTTTCTACCCAAGTACACTGCCCAGTTTATCAATTTTTAATGATAAAGTTGTGTGAACATGCTTAGAAAACGGTTAGAATTTCAACAAAGCAAAAAGAGAGCCGAAGCTCTCTGATTATTGCAAAATTTATATCGCTGCCAGTTCAATAATAGACCACGAATGGTACAGATGGCGCTGATGACGACAGATTTTTAGAAAGTAGCGGTAAAAACAAAATTTGCGAAACCGAGCACTGCTAAAGGTTAACTCACACCGTTGTTTGCGATGTGGAAACTGCCTGCGGCTCTCCTTCACAAAAGCGATAGCCAATTCCCCATTCAGCTAACACATAATGGGGTTTTCTAGGGTGTTCTTCTAACTTTTGGCGCAAGTAATGAATGTAAAGTTTAAGCGAGCCGAGACTGGTTTCTTTTTCCGTGCCCCACACTTCACGGATCAATTCTTCGTGGGTAACGACTCGTCCCATTTTTCGCACCAAAATCGACAAGAGCCGGAACTCGGTGGGAGTTAATTTGACAGGGCTTCCACGCAGCGATACGGATCGCGCTGTTAAATCGATGAACAGGTCGCCGTTTTTGTAAGTAGTGAAGGCTTGTGAGTCGCTGTAGGCGTTGCGGCGCAATAGCGTTTTTATTTTGGCTTGCAGAATATTCAGGTCAATAGGCTTGCGCAAGTAATCATCCGCCCCCATTTCCAGAGCTTTTACAGCACTTCTTTCATCTTGACGATGGCTCATTATCAACACCGATTCAATGTTAAGTTCACGGAGGCGGCGGTACGTTTCAAAGCCATCCATTTTGGGCATCATCAGGTCTAAAATTACCAAGTTGGGCGCTTGCTGCCATGCGGCTTGCAACCCGGTTCGCCCACTTTTGGCTGTAAAAACCTGATATCCTTGCGTTTCTAAAAAGATTTGCAACAATTGCAATACAGCTACATCGTCATCAATAATCAGTATTTTAGTCATCAATTTCCCTCCCATAATGGTAATGAAAAGCTAAATTGCGAACCAGAACCAGGGTTACTTTCAACCCATATACGCCCTCCTTGTAATTCAACAAACTGCCGGGTGGTGAATAATCCAAGGTAATACGTCGCCGGCATTTTGCCGCCATCGGCATCGATGGGATAGAATTTTTCAAACACGCGCCTTTGCAAGGGCTTGGGAATAGCCCTGCCATCATCCCGTACGGAAACGATCATTTCATTTTGTTGTGCCGTTATATCCACTGCAATATGACACCCTTTGTCACAACGCTTTACGGAATTAAGCAATAAATTTAATAGGATAAGTTCGGTTTTTGTAGCGTCTGCATAAACCAACGGCAGCGGCTCGGCAGCGGTTAACTCAAATACGTAACGGGGGTCTTCGTGCTGCACCAATTCTAAAACGCGCTCGACGAGGGGGACAATGGCAAACGATGTCATATGGATGTCAATTCCCTCTGTCTCCAGCCGCAGCATTTTCAGCAGTTCGTTGGCAGATTGGGCAAGATATTTGCCCTGCTCCCGCATCCGTTCAAGCATAGATTGCTGTTCTTCGACCTCCAAATTCGAATCCATCAGCAAATCAATGGATGTTTGAATAAAACTGAGCGGTGTGCGAAAAAGATGCGACGCCATATTAGCAAACTCTACTTCCAGATACCGGCTTTCTCGACGTGGGCGCGCCGACCAAAACGCGCCTATGGCTCCAATTGTTTCTTCTTGTTGCACAATAGGAACAACGCGGCCGTCTACAAGCAATGGCTTTGAATGCCTGGGGACGGGCAACGTGCTGTGGCTGAACGACACAGGACGCTGCTGTTCGACTGCTTGTTGAAATAGCCGGCATATTTTGTGTGGTGACCCGTTGCCAGAGGGGATTAGTTTATACACAGATTGACCCAGCGCTTCATAGGAAGATACGCCAATCATCTCACTGGCAGCCTGGTTCTGTGATACAAGATTCAGGTTTGCGTCTACTAACCAAACGGCGTTGTCTACCGTATCCATCAGCAACGCAAACTGTTTTCTATCAACCCTGGCGCGCTCTTGCCACAACACCATTTCTAGAGCAATGGCCACCTGGTCAGCGATGCTGGTCACAAAATACATATCTTCTGGCGAGAATGCCTGAGCTACAGTGCTTTCAAGATCAATTGCCCCCACAGTTGTTTTTCCCCGTTTTAAGGGCACAATTAGTTGAGAACGGGCTGCCCGGTTTACAACAGGGGAAGCATCGTCCACACCCAAATTATTGTTCAGCATCGGCTCGCCTGAAACAATTACCTGCGTTAACGGTTCGGCACGCCACCACTGCTTCTGTACATCATTGCTGTCACGCGGAAACAACTGGTGGCCCAGTATCCCTTGTGAAACAAATTTATGTGGCTGTTTCTGGCGGTTTCTCCCCCACGCCAGCACGCCAACTTCGGCGTTGGTTGCTTTAAGCATTAAAGAAAGTGCTAACTGTGCACCAACTTCAAAATCTGATATTGCACCAAGCTGATCGGTGATTGCTTGCAAAATGGCGAATTCTTTAACACGGCGCGTAAGCTCATTGTGCATTTCAGTGTACTGACGCGCGTTTTCCAACGCGGTGACGGCAATATTTGCCAGATGTTTGAGTTGTCGCAAATGCTCTGAATTAAAACCACGCTCTGAAAACTGGTTATCCACCCCTAAAATGCCAATCACCTGCTCGCGGGATTGCAGCGGCACATTGAGCAGAGATTTAACCATCAGCCCAGTTTTTACCTTGAGGTTCTGGGTGCTACCACCACTTAACATTATGGGTTTGCCAGATCGCACCACTGCACCGGCAATACTGTCCATCACTTTTATTTTGAACCCTTCCGCCTGATTTTCACCCAGATTTTGAGCGGCTCTGAGTTGAAGTTCACCGCTGCTTTCATCAAGCAGCAGTAAATATCCCTCTTCAGCTCCGGTGATGTAAACGGCAGCCTCGGTAACCCTGTTTAGCACAGCATCCCAATCTAAAACGGTGCCAATTGAGTGCCCTATCTTAAATAGCATCTCAAAATCACGCAGACGCCGTTCCAGCTCGCGGTTAGCTTTTTCTAAATCATTTACCAGTTGACGATATTCAATGGTTTGCGCTTCGCGTTTTAGCACGCTGCGCACCACACTTAACAGGTCGTTTGGGGTGCAGGGGTAGGTGATGTAATCTCTGGCGCCTAAGCGCAGCAAATCAATCCCAATTTGCGTTGTATCGCGCCCTAAAACTAGAATCGCCGGTATGGTCACGTCGACCAGCGCAAGCTCACGCAACAATGCAGTTGTTGAGCCTAGCGGCAATTCCAGCAACAATAAATGGGGATTATTGGTGTAAACCGATTTCATCCCATCCATGTGCCCGGCAGCAAAAAATAGCTCAAAGCCATATGGCAGCAACGTCCGTTTGGCGATGCTGTACAACGCCGTTGTCTCCGGCCCAATAATAAGAATACGTTTGGTTGCCATAACAACCCTAACTCTACAAAATGCTCACTGCAACACAAGATGGTTTTCAGAACCACAGCCATCAATAATATTGAAGTTTAACAATATTTAATGATAAAGCTGTGTGAACAACCATAGAAAAGAGTTAGAAATTAATTGGAATTGTCTAAGGAAACCATGTGTAGAGGGAGGAAGCACAATTTGGTGGGGAAGGACGGAGCAAATGCAGCATAAAACGCCCCACTAAATTACTGAAGAGTCGGACGGTCCCTGGCGGGACGACAACGAGGATGAAAATTTATCTTTCAGCCGTCAGCGGTCGGCTATCAGCAGTAAAACTGACCGTTATTTTCAAGAGGAATGTCATTCCGAGCGTAGCGCAGGGATCTCCGGCTTTGAGGCGTGGAGACTGCTTCGCTATCGCTCGCTGTGACAGAACGCATCTATTTTCAGAGGAGGATGTAGCGTTGAAGAAGAATCGCGGCTAACAGGTATCACCCAAATCGATAGCCAACACCCCATTCATTGTGGATGAGTGATGGCTTTGAGGGATTTTTCTCCAGTTTGCGCCGCAAGTAGCTGATGTACAAACGTAGATAATCAATTTCGCCCACGTAATCCGATCCCCACACTTCAGTGAGGAGAAATTCATGCGGCAAAACTCGCCCTTTGTAGCGTGCCAACACAGACAGCAGGCGAAATTCAGTGGGACTTAAGTCTACCCGTTCACCATCAACCGTAACTTCATATTTGTCAAAATCAATAATAAGATTGTCTTGCTTGAGAATTGGTTTTGAATTGGGTTTATTACCGGTAAAACGGGAAGCGCGGCGCAACACAGCGCGTATTCGCGCGGCCAATTCCTGGGCAGTTACCGGCTTAACGATGTAATCGTCGGCCCCCATATTTAAACCTTTAACAACATTATCCTGATCGCTCAGAGCGGTTAAAAAGATTATAG
>CAYPUV010000265.1:0-5153 GCA_964413895.1 uncultured Anaerolineaceae bacterium | reverse complement strand
ATTGGACAAAATTCTACAACGGCTCCTGACGAAACCGGACAAAATTCTACAACGGCTCCTGACGAAATTGGACAAAATTCTACAACGGCTCCTGACGAAACCGGACAAAATTCTACAACGGAATCTTTTAAAGCACTTTTAAAAAGCACCGGTAAAGATTCAGCACATCAACAACAACAGCACCCGGGCGCTGATGGTGATGATGATTTTCCGGATTCAACGTCGGTCAAACAAATTTTGGCAGACATCGGCATTTTTGAACCGATATTGTCAAAACTGCTGGCGCAACCTCACGTCACGCCGTCATACGCTCGCCGGTGGCGGGATTGGTTCAACACGCAAAGCGACTATGGTGTCGGCTGGCTAATCCGCCAAATGCAGTCGGCATTAACCCCGCCGGAGAAACAATCGCCCCCCATCCTTCCCTCGCCGCCGCCACCACCGGAATTGTCGCCACCGGAACAGCAATGGGCGGAAATCGTGAATTTTCTGCGCGGCACGATGACCGCCGATATGTATCGCCTCACCTTGGCGAATGCACAAGCATTGTCGCTGACTGAACCGTCATCCGATAAACCGGCAATTTTGACGGTTACTGCACCAACACCGTTTGCCCGGGCATGGCTGGGGGAACGTATCAAAAAACGGATTCAAGAACAGTGGCAACAGTTGTTTGAACAGAAGATTGATTTAGTTGTGGAGGGTATTTCGGTTAATGCACAAGACGCTAATCATTGATGACAATTATTCCGAGGTACAGAGCCTGATATACGCATTGGATATCGCCGGCCATCGCGTATTCCACAGTTTACGGGGCGAGGATGGCATAGACATAGCACGAAAACATAACCCGGATATCATCATATGCGATATCACCATGCCCGGCATAAGCGGGTTTGATGTGGTCAGGGTTTTAAAGCTAGATCCGAGAACTAAAAACATCCCGGTGATCATGCTGACAGCCCATGAAGAAGAAAACACTGTTGTACAGAGTTTTGATTTAGACGCTGACGATTACGTAAAAAAGCCGTATTCAATCAAAGAGATGTTGGCTCGCATCGATCGTCTCATCAACAGACACAAGAAAAACGAGGCAGTTCTGATACAGTACGGTCAATTGTGGCTGAGTCCCCGTTCAAAAATGGCTTTCATCGAAGGTCGAAAAGTGGAACTGTCTTTCAAAGAGACACTGATACTCAACAAATTGATTAACCATCCGGGGCAAACGGTCACGACCGAACAGCTGTCAGCGGTTGCTTTGGGTGTGACCAACCCGACTCGGGCAGACAAACACACGATTGCAACACATATCTACAACTTGCGCCACCGGAAGCTGAAATTGGAGTCCACACGCGCAACGCATATTTACACCGACGGACACCGTGGCTACCGGTTGGTCAGCCAAGAAACCGGATTGGAATTGACTCCGGTAGACGCAACATACATACAAAAAATCACCAATAATTAACATAAGCGAGAAAAATCAAGAAAAATTGACGAATTTATCAAGAAAAATTGATTTTTTGCCATTGACTCGCAAGTTTCAGGTATTGTATAATTCTCAATGTGAATGGACAAGGCTTACAACGCAGTAAATTCATCAAAGTATTGGAAACCGGTGAAACATTGGCCAGAATGAGTGTAGCCGATGACGGCAACATCATCATCCACTTTTGGTCAAAAGTCCGCAAAGCAGAGGTGTCCATTCCATTTACGGAATTGATGCGCCTAGCATTTTCCAATTGTCATCAGGAGCAAGGCGAAAGCGACCAACAATCCGTGTTGATTCGGGGCAGATTTACCGGAGCCTGAGAGCCGCCCCGAACAACACACCACGGTTGACCAGAGCCCAAGAGCCCGTGTCAACAAAACCGCGGTGTTAGTTGCTTCGTTTTGTAACCGAATACCGAAGTCCGGGGATGGATATTACCCGGACGGGCGTTTGAGAGCCAGAGCCTGAGAGCCGGAGCCGCGCCAATGGAAATTTCCATTGGCGCGGCTTTTCTTTTTGGGACAAGAGGAAACGCAATGACCAAAACCATATTTGCCGATATTCCCGACACCATTCGGGAGACCGTATTAGCCGAGATCGAGGCACACAACTTTTCTGCCGTGGAAATACGGTGGCTAATTGCTTTACTGACCAACGATCCGCTCATCCCGGCGCCGACTGCGGCGGCGATGGTCGCGCGCGTTGCCGGCCAACCGCTGGGGAGTACGCTATTAACGATTGAGGAATCGCTGATGATGTTACCGGAGCCATCACCCCAATTGATGCCGGCCGAACGCAAGATGACTGCGGTGATTTTACAAGCGCTTATTGACCGCTTGACAAAGACACTCGTTCAATTGAATTCAGGGGGGGCAAACTCATGAAACTTGGTTTTCACAAATCGTTTGGATTTTTTTTCGGGAAATCGTTTAGTCGGAGGGTCACACTACGCTACCGGATTTTCCCCACCAGACGCCGGATAGTTGCGACGCTTTTGCAAGCGTTTATTAACCGTTTGACAAATAATTGAATCTAGGAGCCTAAACTCATGAACTTTCGCGCATTGAAATCTTTGACTTTTTTCATCGGTTTAATTTTGTTCATCGGCGCATTTATTGCACTGATTTTGGCAGGTAATCTTTTTAATCCCGCGCCCTATCACATTGTCGTTGCCAAAAAAGACATCCCGGCTTACAGCACCTTAACGCCGGATATGCTGGCAGTGGACGAACAAACGATGAATCCGCGGATAGCCAAACAATTAATCCACGAAAAAGAAATTGACCGCTTCATCGGTGGCACGGTTGTTGAACCCATCCACGCCGGCGAGCCGCTACGCCTAATGGCAATCGTCACCGCTAATTCCCCCGGGGCGGCAAGCCGCCTCTCACTGGCATTGGACGACCCGACCAAGGTCGCCATGGTCATCCCCGTCACCCCCGACATTATCCCCGACAACGTGCTCGCCGGCGACTATGTGAACATCCAACTGGGCGTCGGGCAAGTGCCGCAGCAGTACGGTGATTATGGCGGCGCTTCGATAGACACCGCGAACAAAGAGACTGTATCTATGCCGTTCGCCAAGATTGTACTGCAAAATATCCCGGTATTGCAAGTGTATCACGAACAAGTACCCAACCCCAACTACGGCACCGGATTCGGCGATCAGTCACAAAACGAACCTCCTTATATTGACGGTGATTTACAACGCATCACCGTACTGGTACCGCAAGAAGCGCAGGAAATGCTGGCATTTGCCATCGAGAACGGGGCGTTGAGATTGTCATTGGTGCCGCTGGTGGCCGTCAAAAACAATCTGCCGCAACCGACCGACGGTGTCACGTGGGATGATTTTTTGGCATTCTTCAAAGCGCAGCGCGAGGCGCGGCAGACGATGGTTTCCGTCACGCCACAAACGCCATCGTTGAGTAACCGGGATGTTGTCAGCGGCACCACCCCGATAACCGAGACAAATACGTTGTCCCCGACCACTGTGATTACCCCTGCTATAAGCAGTTCAAACACCGGCGCCAGCAAAAACGCAGTTGCGCGAGAGAATGCCGACACCAATAACGCAGTTACCTCGGCATCATCCGACAATGCTCAAGGCCCTGCTAAACCCGCTGCTATTTCCGCCCACTATGCCACCTCAATCAACCTCGCCGACTTGGTACTTCCCGGTGCGTTATGCCTGGTGGCGTTGGTCGTACTGATTGGCGGTGTATATATGCTCAAGGCCGCCCGCAAAAAAAATAAAACAGCCGTTTAAGCGAGAGGAAGAAGACAATGCCGATTTTAGATGCATTTAGCGATCAAGGCACAAACGGTAATCAACCACCGGAACGCACTGACGGGAAGATCCGGGTGCTGGTGGCAATGGACCGTGGCGATGTGGACAGCATCGCACTGCTCAGCAGCATGATGGGCAAAGAGGACACCCAGCTGGTACTGGCCGGATTGACGTGGGACGGCACATTGGTTTACAGCGATGCGCTGGAATATGAAGCCGACGCCGTATTGTTATCACCGCAAATCGCCAATTTTGACATTTCGGTGATTGAAAAGCTGGCCAATTACGAACACCGTCCCATCATCACTGTTGGCGTTATTCCCCGCGCCGGGGAGTGGGCAATCACACTGGAAGATGCCGGCGCGGTCGGGCATATATACCAGCCACTGGATGCGTCAAGTGTCCGACGGCTGGAAACCACGCTGGCGCAGGGACTGCGTAAGGCGGAACAGTATCGAGACTCCACGGCATACGTGCCGGATATTGACCGTAAAATGGCGCAGCTAATGGCCCAAAATTCAAGGGGATGGGCGCGGCAGGTTATTACGGTTTACTCGAACGTGGGCGGCGTCGGCAAAACCACAACCGCGGTGCAGTTAGCCACCATCCTTGGCGTGAAAACACCGCTCAAAGTCCTGCTGATTGACGCCGATATGAACAAAGGCGACGTACATACCCAATTCGGACTAGCCATCGGGCGAGAGAGGGTCACCGAGCGCGCCCGTAATTTGTACGCACTGGCAAAAGAATACGACCGCTTGGCGGAAGGGCCGCAAAATACCATTAACCGGCGCATACCGATTACGCCGCACCTGCTCAACAAATACGTCACGCGCTACGGCAACAGCGGGTTATTCATTCTCAAGGGTATTCCGGAAACGCACGCAGCGGTCAGTACGCCATCGTTGGGTGCGTTGCGAGCTGTCGATTTTATGAATGCTTTAATTGACACGGCCGCGCAGGAATACGATTTCGTCATCATTGATTGTGGACAAAGTTACAACCAGCCGGTGCATATGGTGGCGCTGGAGCGGGCACATCAGATTCAACTGGTGGTTAATACCACGTTCCCCAGCCTGTACCAGACACAAAAAGTATTGCGTTGGGCAACCCGCAAAGATGTCGGTCGTTTTGAGGACGCCAAACGCTTCCGTATTTACCTTGACCGCAATAAAGTGCGGATATTGGTCAACAAATTCCACGAACGGCATGGCATTAACCGCAAGGAAATTCAGAAAATCCTGCTTGATTTGCCGATATTCACCGAGATTCCGGTTGCCGCCAACGAGGAAACTGTCATTGCCGTTAACACCGCTTTCAAAACCCATAAACCGTTGGTGCTGGCGATGCCGGAAAGTCCGGTTTCGCAAG
>CAYPUV010000264.1:0-5178 GCA_964413895.1 uncultured Anaerolineaceae bacterium | reverse complement strand
AGTTTTCGTAAAAGGTGACTTATGAAATCGCACAAAAATGTAATTGTCATGACCATAATCTTCATCGTTTTGGCGACCATTCCTGCGCTCACCGCTCTGGCTGCCCCTCCGCGTCAGGGAGAACTGGCGATCATCTCTTCACCCACCGATAACGAAGTTGTGCGTGGCATAGTTTCCGTCACTGGCAGCGCCGTTCATCCCAATTTTGACCGCTTTCAGGTTTCGTATGCGGTGGAACCGGTGGTGAGCAACGATCAATGGATAATCATTGGCGAAGAACACCGGGAGCAAGTTGTCAATGGTGAACTGGTCCAATGGGACACCACCACCATCCCCGATGGGAGCTATAGCTTGCGTCTGCGCGTGATTCGTGTTGATGGCAACTACTCCGAAATTGAGGCGAAGCACATCGTTGTTGCCAATACTCAACCCACTGAAACGCCCACGCCAGGCGCAACTGAAACGCCCACCGCAACGCCCACGCCGCTGCCGCCCACGCCGACTATTGTCATCGAAGTGCCGGTGGAAGAAACGCCCACGCCGCGCCCGCTGACCGTTACGCAAACCCTGTCGACCCCCAAACCGGGAGATACCGGCTTAATTCCCATTCCTAAAATAAAGGTAGACACGTCGCCTTTAAAGAGCAGTTGTTTGCTGGGCGCGGGGGGAATACTGGTGTTGTTCCTGCTATTTGGCTTTTTGTCCGCTATCCGATTGGTGGTGCTGGGCTTTGCTAAACGGATCGGTCGCCGGCGGCGATAAAAATGATGAATGACGGAAAACAAATGACCGCTGGTTGAAAGCTGATGGCCACTCTGTAATCTTAAACTTGAACCGTGAAACGAATGAACCCTATTCCTTTTTTCGGGCGCGCGAACCCCACCGGTCCTATCAATTGGCTTGTTGTGGGGCTTGGCAACCCTGGCAGCCAATACGCCCAAACCCGGCACAATGTCGGGTTTCATATTATAGACCGGTTGGCGCAGGCCGAAGGACTGGTATTTGACCAGAAAAAATCTAAGGCATTGCTGGCGCGCGGACGCATCGACGGCGTTTCTGTGGCCCTGATTAAGCCGCAAACGTATATGAACCTCAGCGGACAGGCCGTTGCGCCGCTGGCCCGGTTCTACAAAATCCCACCAGAACGGATATTGGTAATTTACGATGATCTCGACTTGCCCACAGCCCACCTGCGGCTGCGAATGAAAGGCGGCCCCGGTGGGCACAAGGGTATGCGCAGCATCATCGAACACCTGGGCAGCAAAGCATTTCCCCGATTGCGTGTTGGTATTGGTCGCCCGCCGGGAAAAATGTCGGCAGAGGCCTACGTGTTGCAAAAATTTAGCACCGCCGAGTGGGAACAAATGGCAATTTCCTATCACACTGCGCTGGATGCGGTGCGAGCAGTTGTGGCGCACGGCATCGAGTATGCAATGAACAATTTTAATTAGGAATGCACATTCCGCACTCACTGACGTTAAGCAATGTATTGTATCTTTTCAAAATTTCGGGGTAAATGGTCAATCTTTCAGTTTTACTGCGCCTATTCAACCAAATAGACCCCATCCGCGCTTTGAGCAATGCGCTGGCCGATGCGCGTCCCGTCACCCGGCCTTTGCACATTCCCGTGGCGGCACGGTTGCCGCTGTTGGCAGCGTTGCACCAAACGCTGCAACGTCCGGTATTATTCATCACTGGCCGCGCTGACCGCACGCGTCTCCTCACCGACCAGCTTCGGTTTTGGGTGCAGAACCCGGCTCATGTAATTCGGCTGCCCGACCCCGGCGTGCTACCCTATGAGCGCATTTCGTGGAATCGACAAACCATTGCCGGACGATTGGCCGCGTTCACCGCCCTGGCCACCAGCAACACGAACGGCGCTCCTATTGTCGTCACCTCGGCACGGGCGCTGATGCAGAAAACAATGCCGCTGGCCTGGTTTCAAAATGCGTTGCTTACCTATGCTGTGGGGCAGCAAATTGAGATGACCCAGACCCTGCAAGATTGGGTTAATTTGGGCTACCAGCACCGCGATGTGGTGGAAGAAGCCGGTGAATTCAGCCATCGGGGAGGAATTTTAGATATTTTCCCCCCCAGCTCAGCGCATCCCGTGCGCATAGATTTGTTTGGGGACGAAATTGATTCGCTGCGTACCTTTGACCCGTTCACGCAACGTTCTGAGGACCGACTCAAAAAAATCACTGTTGGCCCGGCAGCTGAAGCCCTGCCCATCCATGCCGGGCATGCAGCAGAGATGATGCGCCAGCTAGATTTCAGCGCCCTGCAGCCGGTGGCCGATCACGATTTTCGGGAGACGCTGGCAATATTAGATGCCGGCGCACCGTTTCGAGGCATAGAAAACTATTTACCCCTGATGAGTGACGCGCTGGCCAATCCGCTTGATTACCTGCCGGCCGATGCACTGGTGGTCATTGAAAATCCTGCCGAGCTGGAGTCGGTCATTCATGATTTGGAAGAACAAGCCGTCAATCTGAAGGATGATATGGTTGCGCACCACACCCTCCCCCCGGATTGGCCGCAGCCGTACTTTGGATGGCATACGCTGGAACCCGCGCTCAAATCCCGGCAACCGCTGATTTTGGGCTTTGACCACTGGTACAACACCGCTGCCCTGCCTGATAGTGAACTTGATATTTCTTTTGATGGCGTTTTTACCGGCGCGCCGGCGTTTGGGGGACAGGTGAAGCGGGTTATTGAGGAAATTGTGCAGCGCAAACAGAGCGGTGAGCGCGTGATTATTGCCAGTCGGCAGGCAGTGCGCTTAAGCGATTTTCTGCGCGACCGCGATATTGTGGCGCCACCTGTCGACAGTCTTGATTTCCCGCCGCCCACTGGCAGCGTTACCGTTTTCAACCGCTCGGCGTTGGAAGGATGGCTACTGCGCCCCAGAGCAGACGCCGCACCACTCCTCTCCTTGTTCACCGATGCTGAACTATTTGGCGACCGCAAACCACAACCCCGTCGCCGCCCACGCAAGCGGCAAGGCATTACCCCCGAAACATTCTTTGCTGATGTGAAACCCGGCGATTACGTGGTGCATATTGAACACGGCATTGGTATTTTTAAAGGATTGGTCAAATTAGATTTTGATGGTGTTGAGCGAGAGTATTTGCAGGTAAACTACAGCCAAAACGACAAGCTGTACGTGCCCATCCACCAGGCTGATCGCCTTTCCCGCTATGTGGGCGTTGACGATGCGCCTCCTTCGCTTAACCGGCTGGGAACCACCGAATGGGCCAGGGTGAAAAAGCGGGCCAAAGCTGCCGTGGCCGATATTGCTGACGAATTGCTGCGCATTTATGCTGCGCGACAGGTGGTGTCGGGACGTGCTTTCTCACCAGATACGGCGTGGCAACGCGAACTTGAAGCCTCATTCCCCTATGTGGAAACAGAAGATCAACTGCGGGCACTGGCAGACGTGAAAGCGGACATGGAACAACCGCGCCCAATGGATCGCCTGATTTGCGGTGATGTGGGCTATGGCAAAACAGAAGTTGCCTTGCGGGCTGCGTTTAAAGCAGTGATGGATGGCGCACAAGTTGCCATTTTGGTGCCCACAACGGTTTTGGCCCAGCAGCATTTTGCTACGTTTCGCTCGCGACTGGCGGTATATCCGGTGACGGTGGAAATGCTCTCCCGTTTCCGCACCCGCCGCGAAACGGATGAGGTGTTGCGTGGATTGGCCAGGGGCAGCGTGGATATTGTCATTGGCACGCACAGACTATTACAAAAAGATGTGGTCTTCAAAAACCTGGGCCTTTTGGTTGTGGATGAAGAGCAGCGGTTTGGGGTGAGCCATAAAGAACGGCTCAAAGAGATGCGCGTCAATGTGGATACGCTCACCCTCAGCGCTACGCCCATTCCGCGTACCCTGCACATGGCCTTAACCGGCGTGCGCGATATGAGCGTTATTGACACCCCGCCGGAAGAACGATTGCCCATCAAAACGATGGTGACAAAAAAGGATGATACGCTCATTCGTACTGCTATTCTGCGCGAAATTGACCGGGGGGGGCAGGTGTATTTTGTGCACAACCGGGTGATGGGCATTGAACAGATGGCAAATCACATTCGCAACATTGTGCCAGAAGCGCGGGTTGTAATTGGGCACGGGCAAATGTCGGAGCGAAAACTAGAAAAGGTGATGCTTGACTTTGCCGCCGGTGAGTTTGATGTGCTGGTCAGCACCACCATTATTGAATCTGGGCTGGATATTCCCAACGTCAACACCATCATCATTAACCGTGCCGACCGTTTTGGGCTGGCGCAACTGTACCAGTTGCGTGGACGTGTTGGGCGGGCGGCAGTGCAGTCGTATGCCTATTTGCTGGTTCCGCAGAACTTCAATCTGTCAGAAATCGCTCGCAAACGGCTCGACGCGATTCGGGAGGCCAGCGAATTGGGAGCGGGCTTTAAAATTGCGATGCGCGATCTGGAAATTCGAGGGGCGGGCGATTTGCTCGGCGCGCGGCAGCATGGGCACATTGCAGCGGTAGGGTTCGATCTGTACGTGCGCTTGCTGGCTCAGGCGGTGCAAGCCTTAAGTAGCGAAGATAGAGTGGGGGGTGTGCAAGACCAGATTGCCGCTAGCTACCTCATCCCTCTGGAAGAGGATATTCAAATTAACCTACCTTTGCCTGTCTATCTGCCGGAAGATTATTTACCAGAAGAACATTTGCGCCTCAAGCTCTACCGGCGAATGGGCAATCTCAACACGCTGGAAGATGTTGACGCAATGGGGCAGGAGCTTGAAGATCGCTTTGGGCAACTGCCGGAACCGGTGGTCAACCTGCTCTATCAGCTTAAACTAAAAGTATTGAGCCGCGCCGGTGGTGTAAAATTACTCAATGCCGGCAGTAATCATATTATGGTGCGCGCAGATACGCTGGAAGACATTGACCGCGATCTTTTGCAGCGCAAACTGGGGACAGGCGTGCGTGTTGAACGGCGGCAGATACGGGTTCCCTTGCGTAGCGACACCGAACTGTGGCAGGCCGAATTAGAAAATGTACTGACCCAATTAGGTAGAATGGTCAATGATCCAGGCTAGAGGGTGGCACAAACAGAAAAGTCCGCCAGGTTTCAAAAATCTGGCGGACTTTTTGTTTGCGCAGCGGGCTACAGCCCCGGAATGACGATGGTAGGGAAGACGATGGT
>CAYPUV010000263.1:0-5180 GCA_964413895.1 uncultured Anaerolineaceae bacterium | reverse complement strand
GGCCTACATGGTGTTGGAATCTGAGGTGGGCATAACCGCAGAGCGGGGAGAGTTGTCGCTGGAACGGTCAGCCTGCACAGCCGACGACGTGACCGTGTTGATAAGTATGGTCGGCCAGGCTGGAGGGGTAGTGCTTTATAGCATGAGCGAGAAAACAGCAATGGCGTTGGTTTCTCAAATTTTGGGGCAACCCTTTGATGAATTTGACGAGTTGGCTCAAAGTGGTGTTGGAGAATTGGGGAACGTGATCACAGGTCAGGCCGGGCAACGATTGGCTGCTGCTGGTATTGACGTGAACATCTCACCCCCAACAATGGTTCAGGGCAAAGGGACACTTATTTCAACGTTAGATTTCGATCGACTGGTTGTACCATTGGAAACGGATTTCGGCACAATTCAAATCCACCTGGCTCTACGTGAGCAAGATTCAGCCGAATAGTTTCTTGTGTACCCTGGATAAGTAAGGAGCAAGCATGCGTGTTGAGTTAATAAACCCGTTTATTTTAGCAGCCGGGGAAGTATTGCAATCGGAATTAGGGGTAAAAGCCAAACGTGGACGGTTGCAACTGCACGTTGAAACCTACATAACTGATGATATTACGGTACTCATCAGCCTGGTTGGTGATGCGTGGGGTGTGGTGATGATGGGGTTAGGCTTTGGGACAGCAAAGGCCATTGTTTCTCGCATCCTGGGCGAACAAGTGACTGAGTTCAACGAGCTGGCTCAGAGTGGCATCAGCGAATTAGGAAACGTTATCGCCGGGTTGGCAACCACTAAACTGGGGGCGGCAGGTTACCACGCCAATATTTCGGTGCCCACATTAATTGTGGGGCAGGGTTCTCGCATTTCTACCTTTGATATTTCTCGTCTTCTGGTGCCTCTGGAAACGGAATATGGGATCATAACCCTGACGTTGGCCGTGCGAGAAGCGTCTGGCAACACGTGGAACCCTGCCATCCAGGTTGGCACACCATCGGCTGGGTAACAACGTGTTTGAACAAAGCGACAACATCTCACGCACTGAAGTTTTCTTCGGTGCGTTTTTTGTTTTACGTGAAGTTTACGGAGGATTTAGGTAAGGTTTACTGACGGTAGTGTGTGGGGATGATAGAATAGAAACGCATAAATAATTAGGAGAAGTGCGTATTCAGGATAGATGCAATTTGAGGATGGCTTTATGAATATATTAGTTGTAGGTGGCGCCGGTTACATCGGGGGCGCTGTAACCGATTATCTCCTTGAAACCAACCATCGCGTACGTGTTTACGATCTTCTGCTTTATGAGGAAAGTTATCGGAAATCTGTAGATTTTGTGTTTGGTGATATTCGAAACCACGCTTTGCTGAAAGCGCAACTTCAATGGGCCGATGCTGTTGTATGGCTCGCTGCGCTGGTAGGTGATGGTGCTTGTGCACTTAACCCCCAATTGAGCATAGAATTAAACCAAAGTTCTGTTGAGTGGTTGGCGCAAAACTTCAATGGACGCATTATTTACACATCTACCTGCTCAGTCTATGGTGCTCAGAATGGAGAATTAACAGAGGAATCTCTCCTAAAGCCGCTTTCTGTGTACGCTGTTACAAAACTGGCGGCAGAAAGATACCTCCTGAACAAGAATGCACTGATTTTTCGGTTGGGAACGCTTTTCGGTGTAGGAGATTTATTCTCTCGCATCCGGCTAGACCTGGTTGTAAATATTCTCACGGTGCGTGCGGCGATGGAAGGAAAGCTGACAGTCTTTGGGGGCGAACAATTCCGCCCCCTTTTGCACGTAAAAGATGTGGCCCGGGCAATTGTGGAAAACTTAGAGACACCACACACCGGCATCTTCAACTTGCATCGACAGAATGTGCGCATAGTTGATCTCGCCTATCAGGTACGCAATCACTTCCCAGATGCAGTGCTAACGAGAACCGATATGAAGTTTCAAGATGCACGCAATTATCGGGTGAATAGTGATAAAGCCAGAACAATCCTGGGGTGGCAGCCACACTGGTCCATAGACGACGGGATTGTTGAGGTAAAGGAACTAATTGAAAAAAGACGCATTAAAGACGTGTCGAGTCCTCGGTATACAAATCAGGCCTACTTAGCCAAATTTGCAAATGGGTTTATGAATGGTGAATCATGCTCAACACAGTCCATATTTTCAATGGCGGCCTAGTAGTAGATGATCGAGGCGAGGTTGGATTTGTCAATGAGTTTAATTTTGACGGAGTTAAGCGATTTTACACGGTTACAAATCATAAAGTTGGCTTTGTAAGAGCGTGGCACGCCCACCGTAACGAGGCCAAGTACGTTACAGCTGTATCTGGTGCAGCGATTGTGGGTGCCGTCAAAATTGATGACTGGACTGCCCCATCGCCAGACCTTCAGGTGCAGCGCTTTGTCCTTTCTGCCCAAAAGCCTCAGGTCATTTATATTCCGCCAGGGTATGCTAATGGATTTATGTCGCTTTCCCTAGACTTAAAATTGATCTTTTTCTCTACCTCTACACTTGAAGAAAGCACGGGTGATGATGTTCGTTTCCCTGCACGGTACTGGAATATTTGGCATATAGAAGAAAGGTAACACATCATGCAAACCATCCTCGTTTTAGGTGCCAGTGGTATGCTCGGCTCCATGGTGGCCGATGTGCTTGCGCGCGATGAGAACCTGCAAGTGATTGCAACAACCCGTTCTGCTGAATATGCTCGTCTAGCGGCGGAGCGGGTGCCAAATATTGAGTGGAAACTATTTGAAATTGGTCCTGAAGCGAATATGCTCGACCGACTCCGCAAGCTTGGGCCAGTAGATTGGGTTGTCAACGCCATCGGTTTAACCAAACCATATACTCACGACGAGAACGCGGCGGAAGTTGAACAAGCCATTCGCGGTAATGCGGTATTTCCTTATCAGTTGGCGCACGTGGTCCAAGAATATAATGGACATATTTTGCAAATAGCAACCGATTGTGTTTATTCGGGCACTACCGGACATTATGCAGAGTCAAGTCGGCACGATGCGTTGGACGTGTACGGCAAGACAAAAAGCCTGGGAGAAGCGCTGTTGCCCAACATCCACCACCTGCGCTGCTCTATCATCGGGCCAGAACCTAAAGCGTATGTTTTCCTTTTGGCGTGGTTTCTTCGTCAAGCCCGGAATGCGAAGGTGAACGGATACACAAACCACCGCTGGAACGGGGTAACCACCCTTCACTTTGCCAAAATTTGCCATGGCATCATTGATAATCATCCTCCGCTTTCCTCCACTCAGCACGTTCTCCCTACCGGCGAAATCACAAAATATGATTTATTGTGTTCTTTTGCTCACGCTTTCAATCGCCACGATATTACTATCTCCCCAACAGAAGCCCCCCTGGTGATTGATAGAACGTTGGCAACAGAGAACCCGGCTTTGAACCTGGAACTGTGGAAGTACGCTGGCTACGTAGATCGCCCCCCCACGGTGCCGGAAATGGTTGAGGAACTGGCCAAATTTAATTATCGTTTTGCGGATATGAACCTATGAAAGTGTTAACCATTCTAGGGACACGCCCCGAAATTATTCGTCTCAGCCGCATTGTTGAAAAACTTGACACTGTATGTGGCCAGGTTTTAGTTCATACCGGCCAAAATTATGACCGCAATTTGAACGATATTTTTTTCAAAGAACTGGATGTCCGCGCGCCGGATTATTATTTGGGCGCAAAAGGGAGCTTTGGCGAACAAATTGGCATCATCCTTTCTAAGATTGAAAAAATATTTCTAGATGAAAAACCGGATAAATTTCTGGTATTGGGAGATACCAATAGCAGCCTGGCTGCTATTATGGCAAAACGGCTGGGTATACCAGTTTATCACATGGAAGCGGGAAATCGCTGCTACGATGACCGGGTGCCGGAAGAAGTTAACCGCCGCATAATCGACCACTCCAGCGATATTCTGTTGCCATACACAGAGCGCAGCCGACAAAACTTGTTGCGCGAGGGGATTCCGGGTGAGCGCATTTACGTTACGGGAAATCCCATTTATGAAGTTATCCAATACTACAGGCCTCATATCAAACAATCAAAAATTCTGCAGATGTTGGCTTTAAAGCCCCAAGGTTATTTTCTGGTCACCATGCATCGGGCAGAGAACGTTGATCTTAAAAACCGATTACAAAGCCTGACAACATCACTTGTGCGTTTGTCTGAAGAATACAAGAAGCCGGTTATTGTGAGCACGCATCCTCGCACCAAAGCTCGCATGCAGGCATTTGGACTGTCGTCCGCCGATGATAACGTGCGTTTTTTGCCACCCTTTGGCTTTATTGATTTCATCACGCTGGAACAAAATGCATATTGCGTACTCAGCGATAGCGGGACCGTGCAGGAAGAGTGTGCTATTTTTAAAGTGCCGAATGTGACCATTCGAGATGTGACCGAGCGCCCGGAGACGCTTGAAGCCGGCTCAAATATGTTGAGTGGCGCCAACGTGGATAGCGTCCTCCATTGCGTCCGTACTGTTCTAAGTCGGCAGGGAGGTTGGGTGGCTCCACCAGAGTACTTGGTTAATAACGTCAGTGATACGGTAATCAAGATTCTGCTTGGTTATTTGTATCGTCACCCAAATAGATTTCTGTAGGCAAGCGTTTTAGTTTTGAAGGACTTTCGCTGGGGGAAATTTTTAATGCTGAATATACCTGGACTCACAAATAAAAATTTTGAACATATTGTCAGCAGTCTCATCCGTGAATCAAAAAGCATATTGGATATTGGGTGCGGTATTGGAAATTATTCTGTTTTTACGAACCCCAAACAGCGAGTTGTGGCGATTGAACCGCATCAACCATACATCGATGTTGCGCAAGACCGGGTGCCGTGGGTTGATTTTAAATGTATGGATGCATTTACTTATTTTCAACAGGCAGAAGAAAAATTCGATTGTGTGTTGCTGATAGACGTTGTGGAACACTTAGAGGAAGAAGATGCTCGGAGACTGGTGGCAGAAGCCGTAAAACGGGCCAAACACGTTGTCGTCAGCCTGATTCCATACGGCGTCCACGAACAATCTGAGGACGCCTGGCATCTTGGTGGAGAATTATGGCAAACGCATCGCAGCACGTGGTATGAAAACAATCTAAGAACATTGGATTTTAGCTTTTACCATATCTGGAGAAATTGGTATCCCTGGGATGAAAATGAGCAACATAAAAC
>CAYPUV010000262.1:0-5256 GCA_964413895.1 uncultured Anaerolineaceae bacterium | reverse complement strand
TACTATTCCACTGGGACAGCGGCGTGTGCTGCGAATTGCGCATCGCGGAGCATCAGCGTATGCTCCGGAAAACACGCTGCTTGCCATCAAAAAAGCTGCCGAACTGGGTGCAGATATGGTGGAACTGGATGTTCAAAACAGTGCCGATGGTGTTTCTGTAATCATTCACGATTCAAATTTAGATTACAGCACAAACGGGTATGGAACGGTTCAACGAAATACTTTGAGTGATTTGAAGAAGTTGAATACTGTGGGCGGCGGCGTCATCCCCACTCTGGAAGAAGCGATTCAGTGTTGCATTGAACATGACATTGGACTGTATCTTGAAATAAAAGCCGGAGCCGTCATTCCCGATGTGGTGTCTGCTACGCATAGATACAATATTTACCACCGCACAATCGTAGTTTCCTTTCGCCCAGATTGGCTGGCAGACGTGACTGCCCTTGACCCCAAAATTGCAACCAGCATTTTGTTCGATTCAACGAATATCAACGTAGTGGCTTTGGCCAAAGCTGTCGGTGCGCAATACGTCCACCCCGCCTGGGAACGGAAATCGGAACAACCCCATTCCCTGCTAACGCCAGAATGGATTAGCCGCGTTCACAATGCGGGGTTGGGGGTTATTTGTTGGCACGAGGAGCGCCCTGCTGAAATTACCGCGCTGCGACAAATGAGCGTTGATGGCATTTGCAGTAACAAACCTGATTTACTGCTTTAACTTATGATATTATGATAAAGGTATTGTAATGATGATGAACGATGCAACCTGTGACATTATGATGATCGGACATTTTGCCAAAGATTACCTGGTTATTGATGGCCAGGGACATTACGCTTCTGGCGGCGCTGTTTACTATGGCAGCGTTGCCTTGCGTCAACTAGGAACATCTGTGGCTGTGGCCACCCGCCTGAACCGCAACGATTTTCCTATGTTGGGGGAAATGAAGCAGGCCGGCGTGGCCGTGTTTGCATCACCCGCGCTTGAAACTTCTGGCATTGAAAATATTTACAATTCTGCCGATATGGAACGCCGAATTTGCAAGCCGTTTGGCTTTGCTGGTCCATTTGAAGCCGACAATATCCCGAACGTCGCGGCTAAAATTTATGCCATTGTGCCCATCATTGCCGGTGAAGTGGACGTGCACTTGCTAAAATTGCTGGCGCAACGAGGCCCGGTAGCGTTGGATATTCAAGGGTTTGTGCGCGTGCGCGAAAATAGCCACCTTGTTTTCAAAAAATGGCCGGAAATGGAAGAGGGTTTGCAGTATGTTACCTACCTCAAGGTGGACCGCGCCGAAGCCGAATTGCTCACCGGCCTCACCGACCTCCCCGCAGCCGCGCGTCGGTTGGCAGAATACGGCCCCCGTGAAATTGTGGTCACGCAGACGGCTGGCGTAACTGTTTTTGCCGCTGGGAATATTTATCAAGCTCCTTTTACACCGCGTTCGTTGGTGGGGCGCACGGGGCGCGGTGACACCTGTTTTGCCACCTATCTGGCTAAGCGACTGTCTACCTCGCCCGCCGAGGCTGCTCGCTGGGCTGCTGCCGTTACTACCCTCAAACAAGAAAAACCCGGCCCCTGGCGCGGCTCCCCCGCCGATGCAGAGCAACTTATGGCCGCAATGCAAAATTAAGTAAGATACAATACTCTCCCGGTACAGGAAATATTCAACCATTTTTGACACAGGTGGGGGTCAATGCTACGATTGAAATAGAGATACTTCTGGCGTATCAATGGTGATACGCCTTAGCTTATTTCACAAGGAAGGTGAGTTATGTCTAACGGAATTTTTCAGGTTCCAAAACCGTACAACGAACCAATATTGACGTATAAACCGGGCAGCGCAGAACGTGCTGTGTTGCAAGCACGTTTGGCGGAGATGGCCGCACAGGAAATTGAAGTGCCCATCATTATTGGCGGGCAAGAGATAAAAACAGGCGACCTTGCCGAAATGTATGCTCCTCACGACCATAGCCTGAAGTTGGGTGTGTATCACAAAGCAGGCAGCAAAGAAGTGGAAATGGCCATTGAAGCGGCGCTGGAGGCGCGCAAAACCTGGGCCGAAATGCCCTGGGAACAGCGCGCTTCAATTTTCTTGAAAGCTGCCGACTTGCTGGCCGGTCCCTGGCGACCCATCCTCAATTCCGCCGCAATTTTGTGTCAGTCCAAAACCGTTCACCAGGCTGAGATTGACGCTGCCTGCGAAACGATTGATTTCTGGCGCTTCAATACCTATTATATGTCCCAGATCATTTCCGATCAGCCTTACTCACCACCGGGAATGTGGAACCGCCTGGAATATCGTCCCCTGGAAGGCTTTGTTTTCGCCGCTACGCCATTCAACTTCGCCTCTATCGCTGCCAACCTGCCCACGGCTCCGGCAATGGTGGGAAACGTGGTGTTGTGGAAACCCGCCTCTAGCGCGGTGTACACCGCCTATTATATTTACCAACTGCTGAAAGAAGCAGGGCTGCCCGATGGCGTTATCAATTTTCTGCCCGGCTCCGGCGCAGTTGTGGGTGATCCGGCGCTGGAAAGCCCCGACCTGGCGGGTATCCACTTCACCGGCTCAACCGCCGTTTTCCAGGGAATGTGGAAAAAGGTGGGCGAGACCATCCAACAGCGAAAATATTATCCCCGCATTGTGGGCGAAACGGGCGGCAAAGACTTTATCTTTGCCCACAATAGCGCCAAAGTAGACGAATTGGTGGTTGCAACTGTGCGTGGCGCATTTGAGTATCAGGGACAGAAATGCTCAGCAGCCTCGCGCGGATACATTCCGCGTTCTATTTGGCCGGAGTATCGGGACAAACTGGTTGACCAATTGAGCCTGGTAAAGATGGGGGACCCCTCTGACTTCACTAATTTTATGTCGGCTGTGATTGACAAGAACTCGTTCCACAAAATTACGCGCTACATTGACCACGCGCGCGAGGATGATGAAGTTGAATTTGTTGCCGGTGGCCATTATGATTCTGCTAAAGGGTACTTTATTGAACCGACGGTTGTTGCCACAACCAACCCCCATCATCCACTGATGGAAGAGGAAATCTTTGGGCCTGTCTTCACGGTGTATGTGTATGATGATGATAAATTTGAAGAAACGCTTGAGTTGTGCGACACTACATCGCCCTATGCGTTAACCGGCGCAATTTGGGCCCAAGATCGCGGAGTTTTGAATAAAATGATGGACGCTCTGCGCAACGCGGCGGGCAATTTCTACGTTAACGACAAACCTACAGCAGCCGTCGTGGGTCAGCAACCGTTTGGGGGCAGCCGCGCCTCTGGCACCAACGATAAGGCCGGCAGCGCAATGAACCTGCTCCGCTGGATGACTGTCCGCACCATCAAAGAAACGATGGTGCCACCTACGAATTGGCGTTACCCGCACATGGGCGAGGAATAGGCACGGTTAAAAAAGGGTGATTGAAATTTTATGATGCGTGTTCTGTGTTGTGTATTTATTGATGCGCAATACACGGCACGCATCGCGTTTTTTAGCTCCCTAAATTTTTCCAAAACGCAGTTAAGGAATCAAACCACTCTGTTTTGCCGGTGATGTCAACCAACCATTGTGGTGGAAATTGACGCTGCTCTTCTGATTCGCGGCCAAACCGTTTGTAATCAATAGGATTAGCCTTGTAGCACTCAATGGCCTCTTGATATAGCTCAACTAATTGGTGCGTTAAATTGACTGCCGAATACACTTGCGCTGTTTTGTGCGCTTCTTTGCCCATTGTCTCATGCAAACCTGGTGTCTCTAGCATTTGTCGCATACCGGCTGCCAGTGCGGCGCTGGAATTTTCCACCAAAAATCCATTAACGCCATCAACCGTTAAATCCCTATTGCCGGGCGCGTTGACCACCACAACGGGCAACCCCGCCGCCATTGCCTCTAGCATAACAAGGCCCTGTGTCTCGCTGGTACTGGCGAAGGCGAATGCGTCTCCGGCGGCCAGATAGTGTGGAACGTCGTCGTATCCCACTGCCCCGACAAAAATTATTTTGCTCGCAATTTGCAGATCCGCAACCAGCGTTTTTAGATGTTGCTTGCGGGGGCCATCGCCAACCAGCAGCAGGCGAGCGTCAGGATGCTCCTTGGCAGCCTGGGCGAATGCTTGCAGCAATGTATCGACATTTTTTTCAGGTGTAAGCCTTGAAACCGACACGAAAACAAATTTTTTGTCCAGCCGATATTTCTCTCGGATCGCACGCACTCGGTCGGCGTTGGGCCGAAACCGACCCAGGTCAACCGGGCTGGGGAGCACACGCAATCGCTTTTTCACCGTGGGGTATTGAGCGACAATTTGTGCGCGCAGGCTTTCGGTGGGGGCGATTATTGTTACGCTGCGCGCCAGGTATGCGCGCACAACTTCTCTGGTAAGAGTTTTTACAATGGTTTGGTTAAATGGGATATAATGTGAATACTCTTCGTATTGGGTGTGATGAGTAAACACGTGGGGCAAATTAAGTTGTTTGGCAAAGGTAATCGCCTCTTCCCCCACCAGAATGGGGTGATGACTGTGTAAAATATCCAGTTTCAGGCGCGGCACTACCCAGTCGATGTGCGGAGACACGGGAATAGCCAACGGATAATTTACGGCAACAGGTAATTTGATGGCGGGGTAGCGAAATACGCCGTAATCTTTATCTTCATAATTAGCCGCTTCAGGCGCAAAAACGTAAACTGCGTGACCCTGCCGAACCAATTCATCTCGGAAGGTGCTGATTGAGCGAACAACACCATTGATTTCGGGTTTGTAGGTGTTGGTGAATATTCCAATTCGCATGTGCTGCTCCAGGAGCGTATTTAGTGACTGCTTCTTGGATGCTTCTCAGTGTAATTATAGTCTCAAGGGGTCTTTACAGAAAAATAGAGGTTGCAGACGTGACCGAATTTCAATAGACACGTCTGCAACCTCATTAGAGGCATACTGCAATGGATTATTATTCGGTCTCGCTGTTGCACTCGCGCGCATCAACAACGTGGTCGCCCAGGGCTTCCAGTTGGCCTATGAGCTGTGTCTTGCTCACATCGTTTACTTTTACCACAATACCGGTTTTGGTTGTATCATCAAGATCAAATGTGCCGATGCTGATGATGTTGCCGCCCAGGCTGAAAATGGTCTCAGAAAGTTTTGCCAGCACACCTTTACCTTCGGGAACGTGTAATGTTAGTCGCAACCCACATTCTTGTCCGCCGAACACCGCCACGAATACCCTAAAAACATCGGTTTCGGTAATAATGCCGACCG
>CAYPUV010000261.1:0-5268 GCA_964413895.1 uncultured Anaerolineaceae bacterium | reverse complement strand
GCTGGCAGCCTTGTACAAAGCCGCTACACAAGCAATGGAAAGCAATCGCTGGCAAGAAGCTATCGACGAATTAACAGAGGTATTGAATACAACCGCTGATTACAAAGATTGCGCTCAATTGCTGGTCAAGGCGCAAGAAGCCCTGGCTCAAGCCACCGGTGAATTTCCACTGGCACAGCGTTACAACAAAGCCGTTGCCGCATTTGAAAGCGAAGATTACGCGCGGGCCGAAAAACTTTTCTCAGCCATTAAAACCGTCGATTCCACTTACCGCAAAACTGAGGCACTGTGGGCAGAAGCCAAAAAACGCAACCGTCAACAAAACAAGCGCCGTCGCTCGCAAAAACCGTCCCTCAAAAGAGAAACATCGCTACCCATTAAATGGGTGGCGCTAACCGCATTCATTGTGCTGGCAATTGTGGCCGGCGTTTTTTCCATCAGTCGAAATGCTTCTTCACAACAAACAGCTACCCCTTCGTTAGCAAATCTGTACACACAAGCTCAAACAGCCATTGAGCAAGGCGATACAACCCAGGCCATTGCCCTGCTTGACCAGCTGTTGCAACTAGACCCCAACAACGCAGACGCCCGTCAACTCCAGCAGCAGGTAAAAGAGCAAGACCTTCTAACGCAGCAATTGTCGCAGGCTGTTTCTGCTTCTACCGCAAAAAACTGGACTGCTGCCATTGATATTTTAACCGTGCTCCACGAACATTCTGCTTTTGAGCCAGAAACCGTTGCTACGCTTTTGTGTGACGCCTATCTTGCTCGCGGAAAAGAGCGTCTGGGTCGTGTTTTTTCTCCGAAAGACCAGGCAACGATTCAGGCTGCTTTAACAGATTTTCAAACTGGACAGCAACTTTGTAGCGCCAGAGAAGATTTAAACACCCAAATAACGTTTGCCCAAAACTATTTATCCTCAGTGGCAACAAACGCATCACCAGACGACATTATTCTTGCCCTGGAACCTATAATAAAAGCGGAACCTAGTTACGCCAGTGGCCAGGCTGCGCAAATGTTGTACGCGGCCTATCTGGCCCGGGGAGACGCCTTCGCAGCAGCGGGAAACATAGACAACGCGCTAAAAGATTATGATGCAGCGCTGACTTTGCCTGTGTCAGACCCCTCTGCAGCGCAAGCGAAACAAGCGCAGGCCATAGAAGCGCTCTCTGCGCAACCCACCCCCACGGCAGAAGCGCCCACCCCCGATGCCACCGGCACCCCCATCCCTGACTACAAATATCCGGCGCCTGCTCTGATTAACCCTCAACCCTATGCCAACTTCGAAGGTCAATTTGCTGAAATTATTCTTTCTTGGGAACCAGTGGGCGTTTTGCAACCCAATGAATTTTACGATGTAACGATTCGGTATTTTGTGGGTGAAGACCCTCGTTATTGGGGCAGTGGTCTGATAAAAGACACCGCGTGGAAAGTGCCCCTGGAAGCGGGATACGGCAAGGCCGGGAAAGATGAATTTTCCTGGTGGGTAACGGTTCGCCTGGGCGGCACGGCCACAGATACGTCCCCAGATATTCCCCTTAGCCCGCAAAGCGAAATTAGGGCCTTTACTTGGAGACCCAAATAAAACAAAAACAGCACGGAGAGAAACGGGCATGCCACAACTACAACCGGGCTTATCGGCCACAGTTTCCCAGCTTGTGAGTAACGAAATGACCGCTAATACTGTAGGAAGTGGGTCAGTGGCGGTGTTTGCTACGCCAGAACTGGTCCGATTAATTGAGCAAGCGGCGGTGGCGGCGCTGGACGGCGCACTGGAGGCGGGGCAAACCAGTGTTGGTGTTCAGCTCAACATCTCACATTTGGCCCCCACGCCAGTGGGGATGCACGTTTTTGCCACTGCCACATTAACACAGATAGATGGTCGGCGGTTGATGTTTGCCATTTCTGCCAGAGATGAGGCAGGTCTGATTTCAGAGGGGACACACAGTCGCTACGTGGTAGATGCAGCTCGTTTTTTACAAAAGGCAAAAGCGAAAAAATAGGTTACACGGCTGCGGTGGGGGGCCAGTAGCGACGTAATTGCCATTCGGCGGCGCCCCATACTATTTCCATTCGACACCCATTGTTCAATTCAACCAGAATATGCATACCCTCTGCATCTATCCACTGCCGTCCCACCGAAACAACGGTGTACTTTTGCTGTCGCCATGTTACAGTTTGTGGATAAATTTCCCGGTCGCGCATTGTGGCTTCAACAGAAATCAACTCATCCAACAACCGACTCATACTGTCATCCCCCTTCTTTTTCTTTTTTCAAAACAGCCTCTTCTAAAAAACGTAACGCTGCTTCAACCGATTGTTGCTTGTTTTGAGTTCGCGTTCCCTGCCAGATATACTTGCGCCAAATGATGCCATCATCGGAAGCCAGGCCAATATAGGTTAGCCCAACAGGTTTGCCAGGCATGCCGCCTCCCGGACCAGCGATTCCGGTTATCGACAGGGCATAATCACAGCGAAACACTTCTTTTGCCCCCACCGCCATTTGCACTGCAACTTCTTTACTTACCGCACCATAGGTCAACAACGTCTCGTGAGCAACATGCAAAACTGTCTCTTTGGCTTCATAGGAATAGGCTACCACGCCCCCTCTAAAAAACTTAGAACTTCCAGGCACGTTGGTTAAGCGGTGTCCCATTAAGCCACCGGTGCAAGATTCGGCAATGCCCAGTTTTAGAGACCTGGCGATTAATAATTCTGCAACCCTAACTTCAATTTTATCTGCCATTGGGTTTTCTGTCATTAACTTTTTCCTTTGAGAAGTAAATTGTCTTCATTCCGTGGGGGCTATATCTCTGCAAACAGCAAAAATACCCTCAGCCACTATCATTAAACAAGCCAGCTCCTCGGGAACTGGCTTGTTATTATATGCATCCACTTTGGGTCGCCAAAATTTGCACTTTCTCTTGCTTAGTTTCCTGAGGGGCGTTTCCCCAACGTTACGGTCATTTCTATTTGTTGGTCCTCTCTGATAACCGTTAAGGTCACAACTTCCCCCACAGAATATTCTAGTAATTGTTGTGCCAACGGATGCATATCATCAATTTGTTGCCCATTGATGGCGTACACAATGTCATTTACTTTTAGTCCGGCATTATCGGCTGCGGTTCCTTTCAATACAGCTTCTATCAATGCACCATTCGTAATGGAAATACCTTTTTCCATGCTGAGCTGTGGATTCAGTTCACTATATGATATACCCAAGAAAGGCATTTCGGCGCGTCCCGTTTCAATAAGCTGCTTCACCACTGTTTTTACCGTATTTGAAGGAATAGCAAACCCAAGTCCTTCTGCAATATCGCCGCTAAAGCTACTCCCTCGTAAAACCATCACATTAATTCCCACCACTTCGCCATACAAGTTGATGAGAGGTCCGCCGGAGTTTCCGTGGTTAATTGGCGTGTCTGTTTGCAATAATCCGCGCTGTCCCCCCAGCGAGCGGTTGTGTGCGCTGATTACACCACTGGTAACCGTATTTCTAAAGCCCCCTAAGGCACTGCCAATGGCCGCGACGCGCTCCCCCAGTCGTAATGCAGCCGAATCGCCAAACCGCGCGACAGCAGGCACATAGTCTGCATCGATTTTTAGCACCGCCAAGTCAAAATCAGCTGAACTGCCAACCAGTTGCGCAGGAACACGTCCTCCTTGAGACAAGATAATCACCAGGCGGTCTGCGCCATTTACCACATGATGGTTGGTTACCAGATATCCCGTATCATCAATAATTACGCCAGAGCCAGATGTTATGCCCCGCGCGCTCTGGTTTATTACGGTGACGGTTGCCGGGTTCACTTCTTCCACCGATTTTACCAATGCTTCATTCTCGCTCAGGCCTGCAGTTGCCGGCGCTGATGCATCAACCTTCATCACACTGCTCATATCGCTGTGTATTTCTGAAACCGGCGCAGTGCTACTGGTAACAACCATCGGTTCAGGTTGAACGTTTATTGCTACTGTGTAACCAACTAGCCCACCTACGATTGCACCGCCGATAGTCCCCATCAAAACTGTTCCGATTATCAGCATTATCACACCAAAGCCCACTTTTAAGCCGGACTTGTTGCTATTTTCAGACATTGTTAACTCCAAAATTGAATAATCATTGTACTTAATGTTATTATGTTTCAGAGAGATTAAAACAAGCTGAAAACCGCCCGTTTTTTTGCAAAAAAGTCAAAACCTTGAGTTTATTGAAAAAGAAGAAGCACACCCACCATTGCGCTGGCAATTAATGCACCGAACAAAGAACTCATAAAGTTAACCCAATCATTATTGAGCCAGGGGATGCCTTTAACGTAGCAGGTAAGAACATCTCCGCAGGAACGATGCCTTTTTTGCTCTGTTTCTTTGTGGCACGTCGGGCAGCGGTACACTACCTGTCTCGTAGCCCCCAGCCAGCTATCGAACATAGCACCGGCCACGCCAGCCACAGCAGCGACAAGCACCACCAAGGCAGATGGCTCCCCTTGCGCATCCTTTTGGAGCCAAAAAGTCAAGCTCCAGGCTACCAGGCCAATAAATACGGCCCCTAGTAACGCGGCCAGGGTTCCCAAAGCAGTGACGCCGCCTGAAGTTCCTGGTGAGACAATCTTCCATGTTGTTATTAATCGCGGCGGTTGTGGACTCAGCACCCCCAGTTCAGTTGCCCAGGTATCCGCAGTCACCGTTGCTATAGCGGCCACAAAAACCAGCCACCACCCCCAAAAAGGCCAGAGCGAGTGTACAAGCGCAACGGATAGGGGCACGCTCCCATTGGCCATAACTTGCCATAGATCGCGGCGGTATCCTTTTTCAAATTTCTCAGCCAATTTTTCTTTTTGGGTGAATTTCAAAAAGGATACGCCACTGGAGGAGACAAAAAAGGCAATTAATACACTTCCCCAAAGCCATCCGCCAGAGGCAAAGAGGAGTGTTCCGACAAAGATGGCGCCTATTGCACCACTTTTTGACAACGCACCACGCTGGTAGCCACCGGCACTAATCAAACTGCTTAAGATGAAGCCAAGACTTAGGTTTTGTATCACGGGTTTGATCCAGTGAGCAATAAAAAAGGTCGGGGTAAACCGACCGCCAAATACCCCCGGCAGGAATCGAACCTGCGGCACAAGGTTTAGGAAACCTCTGCTCTATCCTCTGAGCTACGGGGGCTACATGCACGGCTATTATACAAAAAAGGGCTAGTTTTGAAAAGACCCTCGTTAGTGTAAAATGCTTTCTGTAAAATTGGCGGAGAAGTAAGCCATTGAGTAT
>CAYPUV010000260.1:0-5270 GCA_964413895.1 uncultured Anaerolineaceae bacterium | reverse complement strand
AACCTACATCACCGGCAAAAACGTGCTGCTCATCATCGACGACCTGGACAAAATTCAGCCGCTGGAAGCCGCGCTGAATGTCTTTCGGGAACACGTAAAAAGCTTAACTTCGTTTGAGTGTTTCGTAATTTACACAGCCCCCATCTCATTACTCTACGACGCACAATCAAAGCATGTGGCTCAATTTCTTGAGCTACATTACATGCCAATGTTCAAAGTTAAAAAGCGAAACGGTGACCCCGAAAAGCCAAATAGCCCGGACGTCAATACGCTGCGAGAAGTCATTCACCGGCGTGTACATCCAAGTTTGTTTGAAGAAGGCGTTGTAGAAGAAGCTATCTACCTGACGGGAGGCATACTAAGGGAACTCATTCGCGTCATCAGAGGATGCTGTGTGTACTGTCACGAATACGAAATTGGTCAAATTTCACACCAGGTTATCCAGATGCAAAAAAATAAACTCAAGAGCGAATACTACCGCATGCTCGGCCACGAAGACTACCAATGGCTAGAGCGCGTTTCGCGCACCAAAAGCCGTGCCGACGTAGATATGCGCCACCTGGAATCTCTCTGCGTGCTGTATTACCCCAACGGCAAGGGGTGGTTTGATGTACACCCCGTCATTGAAGAACTGTTGGACGAGTGGAAAAACGAAAACGCCCCTCTCGATACGGATGATTAGGGACTATGCCAAAATTAAACACCCAACTAACCACAACTGATACCGGCTCTTTGCCGACCATCGACAAAGTGGCAGGCTTGTTCACCGATGAAATCCGCATCATGATGGCCACCCTTAAAATGAGTAAATTGGGCGGCTTGAGCGTGGCCGAATGCGAAAGCCCGGAGTTGCAAACACAACTGTTTGAATACTTTCGCCAGCGTCTGGCGAAAGAACACATTTATTTGTTCCCCTTTGAGATTAACCCACAGCAACTAAATCTGGTCAAAAGCCTTACCGCGTTAACCGACCAGGCCCGCTTTAAAAATGTTGAACTGACGGGGAAATATAAAACCATTGTCATTTTTGTCCACGGGATGGAGAAACTCAACCAAACTGACCGCAAAAAATTTTTTCAGCTTCTAAATTTTTTCCGCGATCGCTTTACAATGATTGCGCACCCAATTGTGCTATGGGCCAAACCTGCATTTGTCAGGCAAATGGCTCGCTCTGCCCCCGATTTTTGGAGTTGGAAAGGGGATTTATTCTGCTTCCCCGCAGACACATTCGAGATAGCAGCCAGCAAAAAAATATGGCCCGGCAAAACGCCGCTGCTGCAACAATACCTGAATGCGCTGCTCGCCGACCCAGATTACGTGGTGTGGAATGACTTGTATTTGCCCCTTAACGCCGTGCGCGCCGCAGAAACATTGCGTCTATCCTCGTCGCGACACACCTTTAGCGACGAAGAAATAGCACAACTAACAGGGATATTCCACCAAACATCAACCATCAAAGCAAAGCAAATCGTCTTGAAACAGGGTGAACCGGGTAAAAAATGCTACGTTCTATTACAAGGCGAAGTTAACGTTGCCATCACAGACGCGCTGGGCAATGAGGTCGTCGTCAGCCGCCTAAAACGCGGAGATTTCTTTGGCGAAATTGCCTTGATCAAAAACATCCCCCGTACCGCAACGGTCAAAACCGTCACCGATTGCAAAGTCATTGTCCTCACCAAACCACAGCTTCGAGCTGCAGCCTCGAAAATAGCCAACTTACTGTCACTGATGGCCGATACAGCCGAACGCCGTTTTGAGGCCATTGCGCGCATCGCTCCCGGCGAAATATCGCCGCTGCGCCGTTTTGCCAACCAACGCAGCCTCACGCGTCCGGTTCCCAGAGATATTGTAGATCTTATTCGCAACGACAAACGGGTGGTTATTTTAGGCGGCGCAGGAACCGGCAAAACAACTGTGCTGCGCTACGTCACTCTGGAACTGGCGCGGGTCGCGCACCGCAATCTCCTGGCACAAAACCCTATCTCACTTCCCATCTACATTAAATTAAACACGCTGACACCAAACCAAAGCCTGGAAAATCTTATTGTTGATATTTTTCGTGGGTATGGCATTTCACAATTTTCCAATAAAGAAGAGATGCAGCGTTTTTTAAGCGGAGAAGATACTACCACCGTGCCGGTAAGCGAATTTGTATTTATTATGGACGGCCTCAACGAAATTCAAAACGATGCCACCATCCGGCACACTCTTAACCAGTTTATCCAGCAATTTTCCGCCCACCGTTTTATATTATCTTGCCGGGTGCAAGATTATCTACCAATCAATGAATTTCGCACCGCGCTGGTGCAGCCACTCGCCCGTCACGACATTGAAGCATTCCTGATAAAATATATGGGGCAGGACCGTGGCCACAAAGTTGCCCGGGAAATCCACGCCGACTCACAACTGATTGATCTGGCCCAAACGCCGCTGGCGTTGTATATGTTTACGCAACTTACCAAAAAAGGCACCGAAAGTTTGCCGAAAAATCGAGGGATTCTTTTTGAACAATTCACCGAAAATCTGTTGGAACGCATTGATTCCGAATGGTGGAAAATATTTGGGCGCTCCCGAAGCAAAACGCCGCTCTCTGTGCGCAAAAGCATTCTGGCGCGCCTGGGGTTGTATATGCAAAAGCAGCAGACCCTCACCTGCTCTAAGCGGCAATGGTTCATTATTATCGCCCAGGAATACATTCGCTACCAGAACAAAACATCTGACGAACCAAAACCGATAAAATACAGTACCCTGGAAGATATTCACGAAGAGATAAAATTTAGCGGACTGATTCGATACAGCAGCAACCTCGAGCAGAATCGCATTGAATTTGCCCACCACACCTTCCAGGAATTTTTCACGGCTCTGGCACTCAGCTTCAGCGACAAACCCATTGACACCTACATCACCACGCCCGATGCCCTGCGCCGCTGGTACGGTGCATTAGTGCTGCTGTACGGCATCGCAAAAGACCGCACCACGCTGTTTTCGCAAATATTGAGTGCCGGTAACAACTACGCCCGAATATGGTTGGCGGCACAATGTTTGGCAAACTCCGGCGAGGAACTGGCTGTTGTGGCAGAAAAATTTAGTGATTCGCTGCCCGCATCCCAGCAGTTTGGGATGCTATTCAGCATCGGGTTGGCCAGCTACCAGGTAGGGCGCTATCCTGAATCGCTGACGTATTTGCTGCGTGCGGCAAGCCTGGAACCCGGCAACGCCGAAGTGCAATACGAACTGGGCGTGCTTTACCGTCAGCTAGACCAGTACAATCGCGCCATCCGTCACCTGGGAGAAGCAATTCGCCTCCGCCCCGATTTTGTGGACGCCTACAATCAGTTGGGCATCACCTATTACGACCAGGAGAAATTTGAAGAGGCGCTCACCGTTTTTATGGCCACCACCCAACTTGAACCCACCAACGCGCACCATTATTTTAACCTGGGAATAGTCCAGAAAGTGCTTAAAGATTACCAGGCCGCACACAATACGCTAAAAATTGCGCTGCAATTAAAACCCACCTATACCGAAGCACAAGCGCAATTTGAGCTGTTGGATCAGGCCTTGTCTTCCGGCGTGGTGCAGGTGCTAAAAAGCATCCCTATGTTGAGTAAACTCACGCTGGAGCAATCTATCATGCTGGCCCAGCGATTGAAAGTGACCACCTACAAAGCGGGCGACATCGTTTTCCATATGGGAGAAATGGGCGATACCTTCTACATTATTGAAGCGGGAAATCTACAGGTGCTTGCGCCCGACCCTAAAACCAAAGGCGACGAGAAGAAATCAGTTGTCATCAATAACCTTGCGGCGGGCGACTTTTTTGGCGAAATTGCACTCTTGCGCTCCGTCCCGCGCACAGCCACCATTCGCTGCACAACCGATGTGCGGCTGCTGGGATTGAACCGAGATGATTTTACCGACATCATCCAGCGCCACGCCTCGCTGGCGCACAATTTGGCTGAAACATCCGGGTATCGGTTGTTGCAAGACTGGCAAACCGGACGGCGCGGTTCTGCTGAGGACTATTACGATCCTACCCATTTGCAAGAATTGGTGCAAAAGCAAGATGAGATTACGGTGGTGATGGGCGATATTCACGGCTCTACCTTCATCACCGATGCCGTTGGCCCCCAATTGATGATTGAATTTCTGGATGAGTATCTGCTCCGCATGTCGACAATTGTAGTGAACGCCGGCGGCGCAATGGACAAAAGCCTGGGCGACAGTGTGATGGGCGTGTTTGGCAAATATCCAGACCGTCTTGGCGAATCAATGACCACCCCGGCGTTACGCGCGCTGTTTGCCGCCATCCAAATGCGGCAGGCTTACCTGACCCTGCGGCAAGAGTGGAGCGCCAAAGACCCGCAATTCTTGCAAACAGGGATGGGCATCGGCATTAGCACCGGCGAGGTCCGCATTGGCACGGTGGGCGCAGAAGGAGCAATGGTGGGGGCAGCCGTGAACTTGAGCAACAAATTAAGCAAAATGGCCATCCGGGGCCGCGATGAAAGCGAAATTTACATTGACCAGCGCACGTATGACATCCTCGGTGATGTGGTGGAAGTGGAAATGTTGGATCCAAGCTATGTACTGGGGAAATCGGGGGGGGTCCCCCTGAACGCTTTCCGGGTAGTGCGCAACGACCGTCTGCCACCTCCAACTGACGACAACGCTGCAATTGACTCTAATAATGTTGCTGCATAACAGTCATTTACCCTACAAAAAACCAACGCCTGGTGTGTTGGTTTTTTGTTCCCTTTGCAACAAGCAAGGGTTACTCAATACGTGATAATGTAGGTTGGCAACACAACATCATTCTCTGGAGGAAACCGATGACAACCAAAGCCAACGATGCATCCCCCGCACCGCTTACATTCAAAACTATCCTCTGGCGCATTGCCGTGTCTGTGCTTATTTTGGTTACGTTGGCCGGTCCCGGGGCGCAGATTTTACACACGCTCGCCAGATAATCGCCTGCTTTCGCCGATTCGAAGAAAATAAAGTATCATACAACCATAATGCGTAGAATAGTTACTAAAAACATAGAAAAATGTTCCTAGCCATTTATGGGCGGTAGGCCCAATGGACGCACTACAAAGTCCTCTATCCCGTCAGCAAAAGCGTTCGGGACTACTTGTAGGTAACACCTGTTTTTTTAGCGTAATCACTGAGTTTCATAAATGAATGATAGCATAAAACAGGATATTTTATAATGTATTTGTAACTATTCAGCAAGCAAGTTGTAACACAGAGTTTCACAGAGGTCTCAC
>CAYPUV010000259.1:0-5289 GCA_964413895.1 uncultured Anaerolineaceae bacterium | reverse complement strand
CGATTTGAACAAGGATGGAAATAAGGAAATCATCATCGGCGCAGATATTACCGGAGGCGGTATTTTGCCTGATGGCACACATACCCAAGATGGTGGGTTTTTATATGTGTTTGATAAAGCCGGGCAAGTATTAGTGCGTCGTTACCTTCCGGAAGCCATATATTCGTCACCCGCAGTGGGTGATTTGGATCGAAACGGTACGCCTGAGATAGTTGTCGGTACCAGTTGGTATTGGTGGAATGCCCATGGACGCACTGAGCAGCCCTATGTATATGTTTTTGACACGTCCCAAGTTTTTAGCACAAAAGCTTATAGTGACCCGACAAAACTTCCCGATTCAACCGGTTGGCCTCAACCAACAGATTATCCCGGCTTCAGTTCACCAGCGCTGGCTGACTTGGATGGAGACGGGAATTTAGAACTTATTATCGGTACCGGACACCCTGATGCAGCGAATGATAACATTCCTGGGGCAGGAAGTGTGTATGCATGGCACTACAATGGACAATCGGTCAGTGGTTGGCCTGTCCACCCCAAAAACGCTAATGGTGATGATACAGCGGTACGGTCATCGCCGGTAGTCGCAGATGTGGACAATGATGGTAAATTGGAAGTTTTGTTTTCAATGATCTGGGATGTCCAGATATATAATGCAGATGGCAGTTTTCAAGAGCGGTTGCCGACGTTATATACTACTTGGGCATCACCGGCCGTTGGAGATACAGATGGTAATGGGAAAACAGATATTTGGATCGGCGGTAGCAATATATATGATGAGAGGCAAGGCTACCTGTGGAAGTTTGAAAACACATCGAACGGATTAGGTGAGCAGCCCTGGCCTATGTTCCATCGAGATGCGCAACAATTGGGTGTGTATCCAAGCCCACCCACCTTGAGTGTTACTCCATCATCCATATACCTCTTGCATCAAAATGGAGATACATCAAATGCGCAGACAACACTGAAAATTGAGAACACGGGGGATGGTGTGGTTACTTGGAGTGTACAATCCACTCCTGCGAATGTTGCCGTTACCCCATCTACAGGGCAGGTATCGAGTAGTTCATCTGCTCAACCAATTATCTCTGTTGTTACTACTGGATTCTCTCCTGGGACGTATTCCTTAGGCGATATTGTGATTACCGGCACCGCCGGAAGCGATACGGTAAATGGTGTGCCCATTCAAATTCCGGTTACTTTATATGTGGGAACGGTATACAGTGTGTACTTGCCTATAGTGATAAGGTAATTGACTGAGGCAATAATAGACGAATTATCTATGCATGTTTTACACATTATTCAGCGATATCATCCTGCTCGCGGTGGCGCAGAACGAGAAATGGAAAAAATATCTTCGCATCTGGTGGCACAAGGGCATCACGTTACCGTAGCCACCACTGATGCGTTGGATTTTGAACTCTTCTGGAATCCGGAGCGACGGCGCATTCCTATCCGGGAAAATTGGAAAGACGGCGTACATATTTTGCGTTTTCCCGTTCAACATATTCCTGTTCCCGCTTTGAGTTATCCAGCTATACGTCGCTTGCTGTGGCTGATGTCGGCTGTGAAACCAATTCCTACAACTATTTTGAACCGCCTGGCGCGATTTACCCCATGGGTACCCCAATTGTGGCGGTGGTTGGAAACAACCACTACTCAATTTGACTTGGTTGCAGGGATGACCATTTGTTTTGAGCCACTTCTTGAGGCAGGGTTGCATTTTGCCAAAAGCCGACATATTCCGTATGTTATCTACCCATTAACTCACTTGGGAGCAGGAGAAAGACCTGCGCAAGACTCTTTAAGCCGGTTTTACACAATGCGTCACCAAATTGAATTGGTAAAAGCTAGTGATGCAGTGGTAGCTCAAACCAAGGATGAAGCGGAATTCTATAATTCGCTGGGAATATCTTCGGCGCGTATCATTCAAGCCGGGCCAGGCATTGAGCCAGATGAAGTATTAGGGGGTAACTCAGAATATTTCAAAAAGCGTTATCAAATAAAGAATCCTATAGTTTTGTCTATATCAGCAATGGCTTATGATAAAGGAACTGTTCACACCGTAGAGGCCGTGCGCCAGTTATGGCGAGTGGGGGAAAAGGTAGATTTGGTACTTATTGGCTCTGTGCTTGAACCCTTTCAGCAATATCTTGATAAACTTCCGGTGGCGGAGCGTCAACGGATTTTTGTTTTGGGGCAGGTGAGTGAAAAGGAAAAGCGAGATGCACTGGCGGCCTGTGATATGCTGGTGATGCCATCCAGAACAGATTCTTTTGGCATTGTGTATTTGGAAGCATGGTTGTATGAAAAACCGGTCATTGGTGCAGACGCTTGGGGTGTCAAAGATGTGATTTCCGATGGATACGACGGATTGCTTGTCTCGTTTGGTGATGTTCCTGCCCTCGCGCAAACCATCACATTTTTGCTCAATAACCCGGATACAGCCAGAAAAATGGGACAGCATGGAATGGAAAAAGCATATCGGTGGCACACTTGGTCCAGAAAGGTGTCATTGAGCCTGGAACTTTACGAAAAGCTCATTGCGCATCGGGCGGATGCATAATGCGGATACTGCATGTTACTCATCAATACATGCCGGAATATATCGGCGGGACTGAATTATACACGCGTTGGGTGGCAGAAGGGTTGAGCAAACGTGAGCACGACGTGAGTGTTTTTTATCACGCATCTGATGAACGAATCGCGTTGTCATCTCGTATTGATGCGTATAATGTGCAGGTGTGGTCCGTATCGGCAGGGAAGATTACACCCGGACGACGTTTTTTGGCTACGTTTGGCAAGCCGCGATTACTGAAGGCGTTTCGGCAGGTGATTGCTGAAACAAAGCCTGAGATAATCCACATCCAGCATTTAATGGGGTTGCCGATTTCGCTGGTAAATTATATTCGGCAGATGGGAATCCCATACGTGGTTACTCTACATGATTATTGGTGGGTGTGTGCCAACGCACAACTCATCACCAATTTTGACCGGACAATTTGCGATGGTCCACAAGTGTATTGGAACTGCGCGCGGTGTGCGCTGGCGCGGGCAAGGTGTTCCACCGCATTTTGGGCAATGCCGCCGTTAATGGCGTTGCTGGCGCGTCGAAACCGGTTATTGCGCAATATTTTGATGGATACCGCAGCGATTATTGCCCCCACCCAATTTGTGGCAGGTTGGTATGCGACGCACGGCATTTCGGAGCAGCGGATAACTGTTTTGCCGCATGGCTTGCCAATACCGGATAAATTACCAGCACGTGATAGAACCAGAAATAAGGGTATCCGTTTTGTCTACATCGGCGGGTTAAGTTGGCAGAAAGGCGTTCATATCCTGCTGGAAGCGTTCAACGGGGTGGACGGCAACGCCGAGTTGTGGATTGCGGGGGATGAAACCGCCGACCCTGAGTATACTGCCCGGTTGCGACAACTGGCATCGCCCAACGTGTGTTTTTTGGGCAAGTTGCCGCGAGACGAGGTATGGCAAACGCTGGCACTGGTCGATGCGGTGGTTGTGCCGTCGCTGTGGTATGAAACCTTCTCATTCATTGTGTCTGAAGCGTTTGCGATGGAGGTACCAGTTATCGCCTCGAATATCGGTTCGCTAGCAGAGCGAGTTCGGCATGGTGTGGATGGGTTGCTCGTGCCGCCGGGAGATGTGGCGGCATGGCGGTGGGTACTGCAGCAATGTGCCTCATCGCCAAATACGTGCGTCGAGTTGAAAGAAAATATCAAGCCGCCCATAACTATGCAGGCATACAACGCTCAAATTGAAACTATTTACCGATCTGCGGTTGAGAGATGAATCATACCCAAATGCAGGTCTCCTTTCATCAAAAATGGAATAAGGTAGAGAGCGTGGTAGCGCAATCGCTTTGGGGGGAAGCGATAATAATTTTGGGCGCGTATTTTATGTTGATCATTGTTGCCACGTACCCTATGGTTGATTTTTTCTCGCGAGCGCCAATTGGAGGCGGGGATTCGGGACAAAACAGCTGGAATCTGTGGTGGATGGGTTGGGCGATTACACATCAAGAGTCGCCATTTTACACTAACATGCTGTACTATCCGGAAGGGGTTAGTTTAGCGTATCATGCCCTTTCGCCTTTAAATGGTATTTTCGGCATTTTTTTAAAAGGAATGCAGTTTAATCTGCCGGCAACGTTTAATAGCCTTGCCTGGATGACATTTTTGGGGACGGCGGGGGGAACCTATTTTTTGGCGCGTTCTCTTGCACAAACACGCGCCGCCGCTTTTGTAGCGGGCATTGTGTTTGTTTTTGCACCCATTCGTATGAGCCGGGTACTATTTGGTAATTTGGAAATGTACAGCACGCAGTTCATTCCGTTTATGGTTTGGTTTGCGTTGCGGCTCACGCAAACTGGGCGTTGGCGCGATGCTTTGGGTGTGGCAGGCATGTTCGCTTTAACAGCGTGGAGCAGTTTGGAATTGGCATTGGGGTCTGGTGTTTTGCTGGGCTTGTTATTTTTGTTCGGTATATTTTCAACAAAACAAAAAGTGTCGTATCTACTGCGGTGGGCGGGCATTATGGCTGGCGTTGGAATATTAGTTTTGCCACTTGTCCTCCCAATGATCCAAAACGCCGATGATTTTCGCGCTGAATTTTCACAACGGAAAGCCGCTATTTCAAATAGTGCTGACTTATTAGGGTTTGTGGTATTAGATTATGTAACCAACCCCTTTGTCAAACGTATAGCCCCTGACCGCATTGCACAAACAGTGGCGCGAGTGTATGATTCGTTTCTGGGAAACAGAGCGGAAAAGACGGTATTCGTGGGATACACGGTTCTGTTTTTGGTTTTGTTGACCGTGTTCTATTTTCGACCGCCGGCAGGGTTGAGGTGGGGGATAGTTGCTGCTGTTTTTGGCGCATTATCTTTGGGTCCCGTGCTGCATGTCGCAGGGCGAACGGTTTCAATTCCGATGCCATATGAGATTTTTTTACATTTGCCGCTTTTGCGTTCTGGTCGCACCCCAAGTCGGTTGGATATGTATGTTATGTTTGCGCTGGCAATTGTGGTGGGATTAGGCTTGACTCAGCTTGAGCGGCGCCATTTTTGGCATGGGGGCATAACATTGGCGGTGGGGGGATTGATATTCGTTGAGTTTTTGGTCGCACCGGTTTATTCTGATGCGCGTTTTTCCAATGTGCCCGATTTCTATTATCAGTTGGCACAAAAAAACGATGGCGGTGCAATTTTGGATATCCCCATTGATTTGTATGGTGCACAAGGTCCGGCAGAACTGTATATGATTTATCAAACGG
>CAYPUV010000258.1:0-5324 GCA_964413895.1 uncultured Anaerolineaceae bacterium | reverse complement strand
GACAACAAATCTGATAGTTCCGGTTTTGTCAAATTCTCGTTTGCGTAAGGTGAGAATATAATTTTCGCCAAACTCCAGTTAATATTCTAACGATAAAAATTACTGTGTATGGTAGAACTACTCACGCCCAAAGAGATGCAAACGCTGCTCCAGGTAGATCGCTCTACCATTTATCGTATGGCTGAAGCGAAGCGTTTACCGGCAATCAAAGTTGGCAAGCAGTGGCGCTTCCCCGCTGACGCGGTAGAAAAGTGGTTGCAGCAGCAATCGCCAGCACTGGTATCAGCAAAAACAATACCCGCTTCAATTGCACCATTGCCAGAAGGGGCAAGCAACTTAATGCTGCCCCCCCCCATCATCTTCAATTAATGCAAGACACTTTTGCCGAAGCTTTGGGAACAATGGTGGTCATCACCGATATGTATGGTACTCCGCTCACCCGGTTGAGCAACCCGTGTGAGTTGTTTAAGGCGGTGTCGCAAGTGCCGCGCGCCCTGCAAAAATGTTGCACGGGTTGGGCGCGTTTGGCCAATGTACTTGACTTTAAACCCCGGTTTTGTTCTACTCATCTGGGGTTGCAGGGTACGCGCGGCCTGATACGGGTGGGGACTGAATTAAAAGGGATGGTTGTTGTAGATGGCATTGCTCCAGAAGATTGGCATCCCGCGCCAGAAGACGTTGCCCGCTACTTTAACCTGCGCCCGGAGATTGTCGCACCACACCTGCTTCAAGTTCGCCGACCCGATGCTCACCAGCGCCAGCAAATATTGACACTTGTGCAGCAGTTGGCCGACAGCATTACCCACCTGGCCACCGACCGTGCCGCGCTGGTGGGAACATTGGAGACAATTGCTCAGCTTGTGGGTTAAACAGGGCTGCTGCACCTGCTCCCCTTGGGTAAAACCGTTTGGCAAAACCGACACAATGGTGTTTTTGAAACATGCCTCCCCTTTCCAATCCTTTCTCTTGCCAGGAGAAGGACTAAAAATTCCGCTTCTCCAGAAGGAGATATTATGCCATCTGCCACCATTCTGGTTGTGGACGACGAAGAAAATATCCGCAACCTGGTAACTGCGTATTTGCAGGCAGAAGGGTACACCGTCCACACCGCCGCCGACGGGCATTCGGCGTTAGAAGCCGTCCACACCTTCCATCCCGCCCTGATTGTGCTAGATATTATGCTCCCCGGCATAGATGGTTTGGATGTGTTGCAAACCCTGCGCCGGGAATCGGATGTCTACGTGATTATGCTCACTGCCAGGTCCGAAGAAACTGACAAAGTTGTTGGACTTGCTGTAGGCGCCGATGATTACCTGACCAAGCCGTTCAGTCCCCGCGAACTGGTGGCACGGGTGAAAGCCGCTTTCCGGCGCCACGGGCAAATAGCAGAGGCCGCCGCACAAGCGTTGGTGTTCAGCCGTATTCGCATTGACCCTGACGCCCGGTGCGTGTGGAAAGATGACCGGGCAGTTGAGCTGACCACCATTGAGTTTGACCTTCTGCTGGCGCTGGCGCGGCATGCCAGTCGAGTTCTAAGCCGCGAACAGTTGCTAGAGCAAGTATGGGGACACGAGTTTTACGGTGAAGACCGGGTAGTGGATGTGCATCTGGGACGCATCCGTAAAAAAATTGAAACCGACCCGGCCCACCCTGAATTCATCGTCACTGTGCGGGGGGTAGGCTATCGCTTTGAGGATGAACGAAGATGACGACCTACCGCGCTCGTCTGAAAAAACGCTTTTGGCAATCGCGCTTGGGCTGGAAGTTGATGGCTTCCTATCTAATTGTAATTGTAGTGGGGGTGCTCACCCTCTCAATCGCCGCCGAATCAGTGGTGCCCACTACCTTCGATCGTCATTTGCGGGAGATGCAGCAGATGATGGAACAAACGGGCATGATGGGCATGAACCGCATAGAAACCGATCTTTTTTCCAATTATCAGGCTGCATTCACTGAAACGCTCATGTTGGCTGCGCTGGCAGCAGGGGTCAGCGCCGTTATTGTAAGCTACCTGGTGGCACGACGAGTGGTGACGCCGGTTCGGCATTTGATGGAGGCCAGTCGCCGCATTGCCGGAGGACACTATCGAGAGCGTGTGCCAGTAGCGGGGGATGACGAGCTGGGGCAGTTGGCGCTCAGTTTCAACCAAATGGCCGCTGCTCTTGACCAAACAGAAGTGATGCGTCGTGAACTGATTGCCAATGTGACGCACGAATTGCGCACCCCCCTCACCAGCATTAAAGGCTATATGGAAGGTTTGCTAGACGGCGTTCTGCCCACTGAAGCTGCCACCTTCCAGCAGGTTTACCGCGAAGCCGACCGTTTACAACGGTTGGTGAACGATTTGCAGGAATTGAGTCGGGTGGAAGCAGACGCTTTTGAATTGCATACTCGCCCACTGGCAATCGATCCGCTCATCCAACAAGTTGCCGATCACCTGCGCCCACAATTTAAAGATAAGGGTGTTGCACTCACCCTGGAACTTGCACCGAATCTCTTGCCGGTACTGGCGTTGGAAACCAATGACCCGGACCAGCCCCTGGTTGAAGTTAGCTTTACCGCCAACGTCCGCAAAAACTAAACCGTAACCAGAGCGTCTCTGCTTTGCTTTAAGTTGCTGAGCAGAGACGTGCTTGTTTTTTTGGTATTATTCACAAGTATTTTCCCAAGTTCCCGCTTTGTGCTAAACTCGGCCCATAATTCTTTTGAACATCCTAGGAGGAACTGGAACAGTGGAAAAAATTAGAGTGGCCATTATTGGTACTGGTAATTGTGCTTCATCATTGGTGCAAGGCGTTCACTATTACAAAAAAGCTGATCCCAATGAGTTCATTCCCGGCTTGATGCACACAGTTTTAGGCGGGTATCACGTGGGTGATATTGAGTTTTCTGCCGCGTTCGATATTGATGTCGAGAAAGTTGGCAAGGATCTGTCTGAAGCAATCTTCTCCGGGCAAAATAATACCTTCAAATTTGCGGACGTACCGTATTTGAATGTACCGGTCCATCGCGGAATGACTCATGACGGACTTGGAAAGTATTTGAAGCAAAGAATCACGAAAGCCGAAGGTCCAACCGCCAACATCACGCAAATTTTGAAGGAAACCAAAACCGACGTGGTCATCAACTTTTTGCCTGTCGGTTCAGAAATGGCAACCAAGTGGTATGTGGAGCAGATTTTGGATGCGGGGTGCGCTTTTGTCAACGGCATTCCCGTTTTTATTGCCCGCGAAGAATATTGGCAAAACAGATTTAAGGAACGCGGACTGCCTGTTATTGGCGATGATGTGAAGAGCCAGGTGGGGGCAACCATCGTTCATCGCGTGCTGACCCGCCTTTTCCAGGATAGAGGTGTGCGCATCGAGCGCACTAGCCAGCTCAATGTGGGCGGCAATATGGATTTTTTCAATATGCTGGAACGGGAACGCCTGGAAAGCAAAAAGATCTCCAAAACCAATGCGGTCACTTCTCAGCTAGACTATAAACTGCCGGCAGACAACGTTTATATTGGCCCCAGCGATTACGTGCCCTGGCTCACCGACCGCAAGTGGGCGCACATTCGCCTTGAAGGGCGTACCTTTGGCGACGTGCCTTTGAATATGGAACTGAAGCTGGAAGTGTGGGACAGCCCCAACTCTGCCGGGGTTATGATTGATGCTGTTCGCTGCGCCAAACTCGCCCTCGACCACAACCTCAGCGGCGCGCTACTGGCACCCTCATCATACTTTATGAAATCCCCTCCTGTACAGTACACTGATGCCGAAGCCCACGAAAACGTGGAAGAATTCATCAAAGAATACGGGCAGAAATAATCTTACTCCCCCAATATCCATTGACGATACAACCAGTCTAAATCCTGTCCGCTAACCTGCTCAAACGCATTGAGCAGGTCGGTGGGCGTTGCCACACCGTAACGATGGGCGTCGGCATAGTATTGCAGCCCCGCCAGAAATTGTGCGTCGCCCAATTGGTCTCGCAAACGATCAAAGAACAACGGACCTTTGCCGTACACGACGGTAGTATAGTCCCACTCAGTAAAATCATTCACGTTCCCTGCAACAGGACGGTCAGCCCCGCTGTTAAGAAGTTGATTGTACGGGTAATTGAAATACAAATCCACTATGTTTTTCCGTTCTTGGGAACCGTACACCTGCTCAAAATAAAGCACGGCAGAATATTGCGCCAGCGCTTCGTCTAACCAGGGTGTATTAACCTGGTCGTTTCCCACCAATCCATACCACCACTGATGCGCTATCTCATGCGCGGTGACAAATTCTTCCACGTCGTTCGGTTGAGCGTAATACCGTTCTGCCATTGCAATCACCCCCGGAAATTCTACGCCGCCTAAATCGGCGGGCATGGGTACGGCAACCACATCGAGGGAATGATACGGGTAGGGACCAAACAGCCGATTGAACGTTGACAGCGCCTGTGCCGCAGTTCGCAACAAAAAATCTCCCTGTGCTGCATATTCAGGGGGAAAATAGCCAGTTACGGTAGTGCCATCAACGCTTTGGCTTTGGTGCTGATACGCGGGGCTCATCACCGCGTAGAAATCGCGCATCGGGCCGCCGGCCGCATGGACGGTTTGCGTGCCATCAACGTGGGTGGTGGTTGAAAACACATCGCCGGAGGTCACCACAACCATGTTAGCGGGGACGGTGAGCGAGACTTCATACAATGCCACGTCGGTATAGGTGGCGTCGCCGTAAGACGGCAAGACTTCTATGTGCCAGCCCTGCGCATCAAAAACAGGGATAACGGGATAAAAGCCCGCCAGCGACAGGATGTTGTTTTGCCAGCCGTACAGTCCGTAACCATCCATTGTGGTGGGGGGGACGGTCGCCTGATAGGTGATTGAAATTTCTATCTGCTCGCCGGGAGACAGCGTGCGCGGCAGGGTTACTTCCAGGGTGGAATCTTGAGCCAATAGTGCTGTTGTTGCGGGTGTGTTGTTAACGGTGACATTAGAGACGGTCATTGCACCGCCGTAAGCGGGCGTATTAGGGAACAGGCGGAAATAAACCTGGTTCAGCGGGACCGATTCGGTGTTGGTGTATTTGGCTTGTAACTCCCCGTGCAATTGTGGCCCGCTTGAATCATTGGCGGGCAACACCGTAGCGCGAATAGCGTAGCGAGTGACCCCGGTTTCCGCCAGCCGCTCCACCTCAGCGACAAATTGCGGGCGCATTGTCTGCTGGTAGGGGGACAAATCCTCTGGTGGGGGGGTAGGGGTAGGGGTGGGCGGCGTGGAGGGCGCGACAGTGCCTAACCTGGGCGCAGCGGCTGGTTGGGGGAGCCGTGACGGGCGGGCAGCAGGCAGC
>CAYPUV010000257.1:0-5333 GCA_964413895.1 uncultured Anaerolineaceae bacterium | reverse complement strand
CTTCAAAAAATAGATGTCAGGGCAAAAGATTATCGACTGTGGCCTGGGACTTTTCTATCCCTATCTGTTTCCCGTATTGGGCCATTCGGGTTTATCCGATTAATTCCCCAAACAATACAATCCGGTGGGTGTCAATCAGGTAAGGATAGCAAGAGATGAGGGTTATAGTGGGTCCGGTGGTGGGGAGCATCACCTCTGTTTGGCTGGGGCGGACAATGCGCCGCTCGGTGATGCGGTAGCGATAAATTTGTTCGCCAGCGTACACGGTAATAATTTCCCCAACGGGCACGTCGGGCAAATAGCGGAATAGCTCGCCAAAAACATCGTTGTGCGCGGCCAAAACCATATTACCGCGCTCGCCGGGATTTGCTGTGCCGGGGTGATGACCAACTTTGTATTTTAGCGATTCCCAATCTGTCCCTTCACCGATGGGGGCATCAATATTAATTGAGGGAATGATAATGCGCGTCCCCTGCTGGACAATCGGCCTGGGAACGGCCACAACCGGCGCCTGAGTGGTGGTTTCCACCCATTTTTTAAGATGCGCAGGAACTCCGGTGGGTGATCCAGCAATTTGTTCAGCTTGAAATTCTTTCGCTACCACAGCCGGGATGCTGGTTACGGTTCCCTCTTCGGCGGGCACCGTAACCAGCGTGATCCCATCCATTGGCACTTGTCTGAATAAGATGTACCAACCCCACCCCAGGCCACCCAGTACCAGCAGCACAGTTGCAATAATTACAACCTTCACCCAGCGCAGGGGGTCACTGCGCCAACCGGACGATGTGGGCAACGGCATCGCCCCGTTTATGCTTTCTGGGGGTGTCAACAGCAAAGGGGGAACTGGCGCATTACCCGTTTTTGTGAGATATGAAGCAGGTCGATCACATGCCATGTTTAACCGGAATTGCAATCTGACGTATTGTAAGATGTGGTAAGTTTATAAAACTCTTGTTATTCTGTCAAGTTTGTTTTTCCGTGGGGTGTGTTTCGATTTTTGGGCAAGGTGCCGGACAGGTTGCGGACGCCAGTCAGAGTTAGCCATTCACCGAAACCTTTTTTGTGGTGGAACACGCCATATAGCCCGGCAGCACACAAGCAAATCGGCGCTGGTAAATTTCAAAGAAGTGCGTTATAGTTTTCACAGCGCCAACAAATGCTATTTTATTGAGAAGTTTTCATGAGCCTGCGGCACGCCACCGGCGATGAAAATAGGGGGCTTCGGGGAGACCCCCACCCCTCCCCCCACCTTTCAATTCTATTTTCAAGGGAGCTAGCGCTGACAATGAACGTGAATCACAGTACACCACAAAACCCGGCGATTCAAAAGCGAATTGGACCGGGTATTTTGATGGGCTTGGGGGTGCTGTTTTTGCTGGTTGGTATCGGATGGCTTGGCCTAAACTGGTGGGCTTCCACACAACCAGCATTGACCGTCCCAGACACACTGGCCGGGATGTCCATTTCAAACCGGCTGTCGGGGGATGCCGCTTTGCAAAACATTGCCCGGTTGCACGGCAAAACTTTCCCCATCACCGATGGCGTTGTGGCAATGTACAACGGGCACGACGCTACTGTGTGGATTTCCAGCACGTGGCTGCCGGTGATGGCGCAGAAACAGGTTACGTTGATGACCGAACGCATCAAAGAGGGTCAATCGCCGTTTAACTTGATGGGACACAAAAATGTGGCCGGGCTGACGGTATTTGAACTGACCGGCCTGGGGCAAACCCATTACTATTTTCAGCGTAATCGACAGGTTGTGTGGCTAGCAGTGAATCCAGAGCTGGCGCAGCAAAGTTTGACCGAGTTGATAGATTATTTGCAGTAACACTATAAAAAAGGAAGTGTCCAATGAAATATTTGAAAATAATCTTGCTTTTGACAATCCTCTGGGTGTTGGCGCTGAGTGTCACACCCGCCCTTGCTCAATCACCAACACCACAAACAATCACCGTCAAAGGACAACTGATGAATGCATCTTCCGGCGAACCTGCTACAGAGGGCATTCCATTAATGCTGCACACGTTTGATGGTCAGAAAATGACGGGCATGATTGACGGTGTCACAGGTCCTGACGGCACGTTTGTGTTTAAAGACGTTGAAGTTGTTGATGGCAGACTATTTGAGGTGATGGCCACAGTGGGGCAAACCACCTATTTTAGCGATGTACAACCTGCGCCAGCAGGTGACAGCGCGTTGGAACTACCGGTTACGTTTTACGATTCTACCTCCGATGATTCCCAACTCCGCATTGAGCAAATGCACGTACTGGTAGATGCGTTCAGTCCCACGCTGTTGGAAATTGCAGAAATTTACATCATCTCCAACGATGGCAACCGCACCATTGAGAATGCCATCACCTTGGACGATGGCAAATCGGCGACCCTGCGCATCACCTTGCCCCAAGACGCGGAAGATATTTCTTTTGAGCAAGGGCAATTGGGTGAGCGTTTCTTGCGCACGAAAGACGGTTTTGCCGATACATTTGGCGTAGCGCCGGGGCAAGCATCGAGCCAGTTTATTGTGCGCTATTACTTGCCCTATGAAAATGGCCTCAAAATCACCCACGACATCAACTATCCCACAAACAAATTGAGCGTTGTGCTGCCACAGCGGGGGCTTACCCTGTCCAGTACAGACCTGATTGCCAGCGGCACACGTCAGGTTCAGGATGGCACAACCCTGGAAATCTTTTCCCTGGAAAATCCCGTCCGTGGAAACTCATTTTCCTTTCAACTGCGCGGTACCCCACAATTTAATTCAAATACAGGCGCAGCGGGTACAAGTGACAATCCCCTCAGCAAAAAGATGAACATCCTGGGGATTGGACTGCTTTTGTTGGGCGTCGGGTTGTTAGGCGGTGGGGTTTGGTGGTGGCAAAAAACCACGCCCAACACAGAAGAAGTGGCGTATGACGCATCTGAATTCTCACACACCCTCGATCCCAATGCGCCAGAATCCGCCATCGTGCAGGAAATTGCCGAACTGGACGTGACGTATCAAACCGGTAGCCTTTCTGAAGCGGAATATGAGCACCAGCGACAGGCGCTAAAAGCCAAATTAAAAGATATGCTGCTCCAGCATCGTCACGAATCCGCCCAGAGCGAACAACCCGTACTGGAAGAATAGTACAGCGTCAGGTTGAGAAACAGGGCAAACGCAAAAAGCAGAACGCGGATAACACAGATCTGCACGGATAAACCTTGAAAATCCGCAAATTTGTTTCATCCGCGTCGCCTGTGCCCTTTGGGTATCTGCGTTCTATTATCGAACTCACACTAATCATCGCCGGACGAGGAAATAATGACTACAAAAACAACCTCTCTGCCAGATCAAAATCTGGTGTCTTTCGCCGACAGAATAATGCTCGCCGCCAGTGAACATTGGCTGCTCATTTTCAACATCATCGTAGGCCTGTGGGTGCTGCTCCCGTGGCTGGCGCCAGTGCTAATGGTCGGGGGCGCGGAAAGTGTCGCCAGCCTCATTTATCGAATTTACAGCGCACTTTGCCATCAGTTGCCAGAGCGGTCATATTTTTTGTTTGGGCCGCACCTGATGTTGCCGATGAGCGATATTAATGCCGTGTGGCCCTTTACCGACTTCTTCCGCCTGCGTCAGTTTATTGGCACACCAGAGCTGGGCTACAAAGTAGCCTGGTCAGACCGAATGGTTTCGTTTTATACGCCGTTCTTTGGGGGAGGATTGCTAATGGCAATATCCCGCTGGCAGCGGCGAAAGAGATTGGGGCAGCAAGATGCCCCGTCGGGGTGGAAACCTATGCCGTTATTCTGGTGGATACTGGCGCTGGCCCCCATTGCAATTGATGGGTTTACCCATATGGTCAGCGATGCCATAAACTTCGGCGGCGGTTTCCGCGATACCAATGCATGGTTGGCAGCGTTGACCAACAACGCTTTCGCGCCAACATTTTATGCCGACGATGCGCTTGGTTCTTTCAACTGGTGGATGAGGCTGTTCACCGGCTTACTGGCAGGTTTTGCAACCGTGTGGTTCACCTTCCCCTACCTGGAAGAAGGATTTGTGGACACCGTTCAATCAATCCGGGCAAAAGCGCGGCAATACGCAGCGGGAGAAGTTACAGAATCGGATATTACCAGGGTGTGAGAAATAATGATGTCTGCTATCCCCAACTCAAATCTTGCGGCAAAAAAACCGACCCCGTCTATTAGTAGATGCCCTTCCTCGAAAATAGCTTGGAAAGGTGGGGGGAGCGGGGGGTGTCCCCCCGAAGCCCCCCTACCTGCCATGCCAGCGGAGAATGCTGGCGAAAATTTTGCCACCCTTGCTCGCAAACGTGCTGCACGGTTTCCACCCAACCCGGCGCAGCATCTTTGCCCAGAATGAAAATTCCCACCCCCAAGAAACTGCCGGCGGCAAGCAACAACAACCCAAAATAGATATTTGCCAGTTTATTGCTGTGGGTCATTCTTTTTTCTCTGCTCAATCAGGCGACTGATATCTTCCAGCAGTTGAGGATCAATTGCCTCGGCCGTTTCAACCATCTGGGCGATGGCAAGCTGCCGAAAATCATCGTCAAACATTCCGCGCACCATCTGGTCGAACACACCCGCCAGTAATTCATCTTTCGCCATTACAGCGCGGTAAATAAAGGCTCGTCCAGTTTTTTGGCGGGTCAACAACCCTTTGTCCACCAGTCGATTCATAACGGTCATCGCGGTTTTGTAGTGCAGATTGCCACCCAAGTGCTCAATGACGTCCTGCACACGGGCTTCTTTCAGCGTCCACACGGCCTCCATCAACTTCGCTTCCAGCTCGCCAAAAATATGAGCCAGTCCTTCTCGCTGTAATTTAAAAGATTGAACAGGCAGTTTGCTCATTCTACGGTTCCTTACCATCTAGCATCTGAATACGCTTTTACCTATCGTAAAAGAAAAACGGCTTGCTGTCAATTCTTTTTTTGAAACGGGGGCACAACTATTGCCCCTGTGTCCCTGAGGTAAAGTCGCTTGATGAAGATTGCCGGGTACGCCTTACTGATAGATTTTCTCCCCTGCTCCTCTCTCCCTCCTTCACAAGTAGAGAAGAATTCGACCGAACCGGGGTTCAGCAACGAGAATGAAAATGCCATTCCGAGCGTAGCGAAGGAATCCCCGGCTTTAAGGCGCGGAGGCTGCTTCGCTATCGCTCGCAGTGACAGAACACATCTATTTTCAAGGGAAGGGTACTTTGCAACAGCCCTGGTTGTTGCAAAGTCGCTTGACAAAAAATAAGAAGTTGTTTTTTCCCCCCTTCTCCTGAGGGGAAGGGGGGAAATAGGGGGGATGGGGGAAAAACAACGATTTTTTGAA
>CAYPUV010000256.1:0-5417 GCA_964413895.1 uncultured Anaerolineaceae bacterium | reverse complement strand
GGGGAAAAGCAACGATTTTTTGAAACCTTAAAATTGACTTTGCAACAGCCGTGGCACAGCAAAGCGGGGTACACAAGTGGGGAGATTAGAGATTGGTTGTTGACGCTCTTCTCAATCTCCAATCAACCTGAACTCTAATCTCCAGAGCTGTCATCTAACTCGCGCAGGTAATCGTAGGAGTAAATACCTGAATTGTGCCCATCGGCCCAGAAAAATTGGATGGCATACTGTCCTACCAATTCCGCGGGCTTATCGACCAGTAATTTACCTTTGGGAGTGGCGCGAATGAATAGCGGTTCTTCTTGCGCTTTGCGGCGCTCTTCATCACACACCGCGCAAGGACAGTTGTCTCGCAAAAAATCCAGGCTGAACACACTTTTGTGCCGGTCTTGCCATTCGATTCTCACCTCGCCTTTTTTTATGTCTACCGCAATGTCAATCGGCGTGTATTGAGTTTTCATTGTTTGTTCCCTTCTTGATTCTCTTTGAGATTAGCGGCCATTCAACTGGCTCTGCAAACCTGTCAAATCTACGCGCGATGTTAAATTCAAACTAACCGGTGCAACAGATACCACTTTGTCCACAATCACTGCGTAAATATCAGATTTCGGATCGAGTGTGTCAAAATCAACCCGCGTTTCCCAGCCGGGGTCAATCAGCATCCCTCGATGCTCCGGCGCTGAGGGAATGCTGTAGTGATACGGCTGTCTGGAAACCGTTGTCACGCGCCACGGCGTGGCCGGTGTGGCAGCATTGGGAATATCAATTTTCAACACATCCACATCGGCGGGGAAGACAAGTCCCCTTAAGACACGCTTGGCAAAGTAACGGGTAAAATGTGCGGCGCCACTAAAATCCACATCCGTGGAATAGCTGAAATAGTAGTCTCGCTCTACCTGCAAACTTACGGCCAGTGCCGGGACGCCCATCGCCGCTGCTTCCAGGGCCGCCCCTACCGTACCCGAAGCAGTAATGCCTGAACCAATGTTTTCACCAAAATTAATACCGCTAATCACCAGCGACACCGGTCGCGGGGCCAGGTCAAGCACGCCTTTTCCCGTTACCTGGGCTGGCGTGCCATCGATGCTGTACGCGGTAATGGTTTCCCCGGCAATATCTAACGCATGCTGGTAGACGCGCCGGTCGGTAAGTTTGCGGTAGCTGCGCCCAGAGGCAGATTGTTGATGGCGTGGCGCAACAATCAGCAGTTCGCCCAATGTTGCTACGGCAGATGCAGCAGCCCATAACCCCGGCGATTTTATGCCATCGTCATTCGTGATCAGAATAAGCGGTTTTTCGGTCATTGACATCATTTAACTTTCTTTCCCAAAACGTTTCAGCCAGGTGGCCGTCTTTTCCTTGTTGGGTAAAGGCGGTTACTTGCTCAATCATTGCCGCTTCACCGCCAAAAAGAATATCCAACTGAGAACGGTACGCGGCAATTGCGGATAGCTTCGATTCCAAATGATCTTCCAACAAGCGAATACGGGTTGCCTGCCAGCGACCCCCTGGCGTTAATTGTGCTTCTCTGGCACGCTGCGTCGACGCCAAAGTGGCAGGAAAATATTGAATGTACGGATAATCTTCGTAAAAGCGCAGAGAATAGCCGCGTTCTAAAAGGTGTGTTGCCGCGCTAAAAACAAGCTGGTGGTCCACATGATTGCCGATGGTCAGCGGCGCGTACAGAATTGTGCCCTTAACCCTGGCGACAGATGAGATTGCTTGCTCAATGGCATTGGCAATTTGCAAAGGCAGCATTGTCGCTTCGGCGGGATGAACCGCTCCAAAAAGGTCACGCTCAGATGTGTAATACCAGCGTCCGTGTTCCGGCTCTCCCCGATAAATACAATCTAAAAAAGGTAGCCAATGTGGGGCAAGGTTAACGTACGCCAATGCGGCTTTGTCTTCCTCTCGTCGGACCCGGTACGCCCGCTGTGCTGTTCCCCAGCGTTGGTGCAAGGTATTGGCAAAAGGGGACAGCGGCAAGCCATCCCCCGGTATGCCGGCAAAAATGGTGATAACCTTTGCCTCCACGTCTTTCTGCTGCTTCAAATAAGCCAGCGTGCCGCCGCATGATAGCACCACATCATCCAGATGAGGAGAGAGAAAAACGTGCCGGATCATGATTTAATGAACATCCTGATCTTTTTGTGTTCTTTCTGTTTCACTTTCATCCGCTTCGGATTCTATGCCGGTGGCCCACGATGAAAAGTCAATACTGGAGACAATAGAGACTTTTTCTAATTTGTAGACATTCGGAGTATTGAGTTTTTTCTCGCTGGCAAACCCTGTGATGCAATATCCGCGCTTAAAATACGATTCAAAAATGGCACGCGTTGTAACGCTCCATCCCCGTGCCACGGATAGGTCACGGCGTTTAATGGTTAAGATGTTTGAAGGAACCTGCACCAGCAAAACGTCTTCGTCCAGTTCCAGGTCGGCGGCGATGGGACGGGGCAAATCACTATTCCAGTTGGTATAATTAACCAATCGATAATCGTCCCTGTCCAACCAGTCTTTCGGCAACGGGTGAGGCTGGTTGCTATGAATGCGCTCCCTCACGCGGTCGCTCATCAAGTGCCACTCCACCAAAAAACGGTCGGTGGCTAACCCGGCCTGCAAAGGATTGTCTACCCGTCCGTAAATTTCGCGCACATACGTTCGCACAACACCGCCCAATTTTTCAATATTAAGCATTGCGTTTTTCCCCAAAAGTGGGTCATACGTCCACACAATCAGGTCAATACCCTGACGCAATACTTGTTCTCGTTGCGCCAGCTTCAGCGCAGCGCCAATCCCCTTTTCCTGCATATTGGGCAACACACCCATCCGCTGCGAAAACAGGTACAGGCTTCCGCCGGACATTCCCAGGTAGCCGTACACAAACCCCACCAATATGCCATCCACGTATGCCCCCAGCAATGTACCGCCGTTATGTTGCGCAGAAATGAGCTGAGTGTAGGGGATAACCATGAGGTCACGAAAACCCCAGGTTTGGCGTTGGATGTCGTGTACTCGCTTTAAATCGAATAGCGAGCGGATAGGTTTAATTTCCAGGTTCATGGTGCAGTTTTCCTTAATTGCTAATTATGGGAATTATAACATAAAATTTGCAGGGTGGTAGGTAACAAGAGGCAAGGGGGTAAAACATAATCCTAGCCGAACCAATCATCGGCAGCGCCGCCAGGCCCACCCCCCGAAAGCCCCTCCCCCAATTCCGGCAACTCTTGCTCAATCTCCTCCGGTGATTGACCTGCCTCCAACCGATCAACGACTTCATGGAACTCTGGCCCCAGATCCCCAGCCTCATCGCCCATTTCGTTGCTCATCTTCTTCATAAACTTTGCCAATGATTTGGGGTCGTTTTCATCCAAACCGGCCAAATTTGCAGGGTCAGCCAGGCTTTCCAGCCTACTCTCTTCAGAACGCACCCTCGCCACCCGCGACACCAATCGTTTGAGGTTCGTGCCGCCGCACCGGGGACAGCGCGGCGTTCCTTTCTCCGCTTCAGAAAAACTCCGCCAAAAAACAGAAACCCGTTTACGGCAATCGTAACAGCCGTACTCGTAAATTGGCATGCGCTACGCTCCTCTAAACTTCGGGTAAACTACGCTAAATTAGTGTTTAATTATACCTCAAACCAAACAATTCTGGTAAAATGTAGTGTTCCATGCAAATTGCTAAACTCAAGCTTGTTTAGTAGTATAACTACCAATGAGCAATGCTAATTAGCCATTAGCCATTAGCCATTAGCCAATTGTGCAGTGCGAATTACTACCTGGAGACTCGTTATGACAACCATCATTGATCCATACACCTATAAGCAAAAACCCGTACTGGTCGTTATTTCTGGACCATCGGGGGTGGGGAAAGATGTTACCCTGCAGCGGATGAAACAACTGGGCTACCCGTTCCACTTTGTTGTTACCGCCACCACCCGTCCCCGCCGCCCCGGCGAAATCAACGGCAAAGATTATTTCTTTGTCTCGATGAGTGAATTTGCCAAAATGATTGATGAAAATGCACTACTGGAATACGCCGTTGTGTATGGTGATTACAAGGGCATTCCCAAAGAACAGGTGCGCCAGGCGTTGGCCAGCGGCAAAGATGTAATTATGCGCATCGATGTGCAGGGAGCAGAGACAATTCGCAAAATGGTGCCCAGCGCGGTGCTAATTTACCTCTCGGCCGAATCAGAAGCGGCACTGGTGAACCGCTTGCGTCAGCGCAAAACAGAAGAGGAAGGCCAACTGGCAATGCGAATTGCCACTGCGCGCAAAGAACAGCAATGCGTGGGCATGTTCGATTACCTGGTATTCAACCATCAGGACAGACTAGACGAAACATGTGAAACCATTGTAGCCATCATCAAAGCGGAAAAATGTCGGGTACACCGACCTGAGGTAACCTTATGAGCGCCAACTCTCCCTCCCCCATCCCCAAAACGCCCCTTCCCCCCGCAGCGCCACAGCGCGGCTTACCCCTGCCGCTGGGAAAACCCTTCTGGGTGTACGTGTTGCTGGCCCTAATTGTGCTGGTGTTCATTATTGAGCAAACCTTGCCCAATTTTGCCGCCGTAATTGTCCCCTACCTCCCTGCCGAATACGCCGGCGTCACGCCCGCCGACTTTCAGGGTGGCAGCACCAGCAATCTGGTGTTGGTTTTGCTGGGAGCCAACTTCCGCCCATTTGTAAAAGCAGGGGAAGTGTGGCGATTTTTCACCTCGATGTTCTTGCATATTGGTTTTCAACATTTGCTCTTTAACGCCTACGCCCTTTTCATCTTTGGCGCAGAGACGGAACGGGTTTTTGGCCACCTTCGATTTATTACAATTTACGTGCTATCAGGGTTGTTCGGCAGTTTGGCCAGCTTTGCTTTTGGCGGCGCGCTGATTTCTGCCGGGGCCAGTGGCGCAATTTTTGGCGTCATCGGCATGCAGGTTGCCTATTTTTACAAATACAAAAACCTGTTGGGCAAGTTCGGCCAAAGCCGTCTGGTGAATGTAGCCGTCATTATTGGGATTAACCTGTTTTTCGGCGCTACGGTACCGGGAATTGACAACCTGGCGCACCTGGGAGGATTGGCTTCCGGCGCACTGATCGCCTACAAATTTATGCCCGTTTACCAACTCGCCGACCGTTACACCGACCAGCCCCGTATTGTTGATGCGTCCAGCTTTCGCTCCCAGGTATGGATTCCCCTGCTAACCGCAGCCATCCTTGTGGCCGGGACAGCCCTGGCGCTGTGGGTAAAATAACATGCCGCGTTATGCTGAAGTGGTGGTCAATCGGCCCATCGTCCAACGCCGTCGGGTAGCAGAAGGCAATACCAGCCATCTGGAATGGCGCACATTGGATGATACCCGCCAAAAGACCTTTCATTACCACATTCCGCCCCAGTTGGAAAAACAACTCCAG
>CAYPUV010000255.1:0-5452 GCA_964413895.1 uncultured Anaerolineaceae bacterium | reverse complement strand
TCCGGCTTTGAGGCGTGGAGACTGCTTCGCTATCGCTCGCAGTGACAGAACACATTTATTTTCAAGGGAGAACAACGGTGAAAATTGTCATTACTGGCGCCAATGGACAGGTTGGTACGGCTTTGCAAAAAACATTAGACGACCATAACCTTATTTTAGTTGATTTGCCGGCGTTTGATATTACGCAGCCCGCTATTGTAAAACAGCTTGCCGAGCTGCGACCAGACCTGATCATTCATACAGCCGCGTTAACAAATGTCGATGCTTGCGCAAGAGATCCTCAACAAGCCTATTTTGTGAATGGTTTTGGCACGCAAAATATAGCTTTGGCTTGTTTGTACAGCAACGCGTCGATGGTGTACATTTCCACAAACGAGGTATTTGACGGAACGGCAGCTGCGCCATACCACGAATACGCCCCCACCAACCCCATCAACCCTTATGCCCAATCCAAGCTGGCCGGTGAACAGATTGCAGCGCGGTTGCTGCAAAAATTATACATTGTGCGTATTGCCTGGGCCTTTGCAAAAGGGGGGAACAACTTCCCGGCAAAAATGATTCACCTGGCAGATAAATTTGGAACATTAAGGGTGGTTACTGATGAGGTGAGTTCGCCTACCTATGCGCCTGACCTGGCCCAAGCCATAAAAGCGTTAATCCACACCGGGCACTATGGCACGTATCATCTGACAAATGAGGGCGTCTGCTCTCGATACGATTTTGCGGTTGAGATATTGAAACAGGGTGGACGGGCGCACATTCCCATTGCGGCCATCACCAGCGAAGCCTTTTCTCGTGTTTCCACGCCCCCCAAATACGCTCCGCTGCAAAACAATCTGGCGGCGGCGTTGGGTATTACCATGCGACCCTGGCAGGAAGCGCTGGCCGATTATTTTTCTGCATAAAGATGTGAAAAAAGGTGAATGACCAACAATCTTTTGCGTCTTGTGTCATCTGTCGTTCGTTATCTGTGTGCAAGAAGCGGTTGCCAGTCTGTCATCGCCAGTGCTGCATATCCTCGCATTGCCAGCGCCATATCTGCCAACACAATGTGCTCCCGGTTGGTATGGGCCAGAGTCTCATCGCCGGGGCCGAAGCCCAATGTTGGAATCCCCGCCGCCATTAAATGACCACCGTCGGTGGCAAAGGGCCAAATATCAATGGGTGTGGGCGCTTCAAGGGCTGCGCTCAATGATTTTTGGGCCTGCTGCACCAGGGGATGCTCCAGGGCTAACTCAAATGATGGGAATACCGCCGATTGTTCGACTGTTATGCCCGTATATGTTGTAAAAGGCCGGGTGGCAAGCGTAACGCTCCCTTGCGCGCCGTCGAGTAAACTTTCTTGCAGGAGGTTGCTTGCTTTTTGCAGAATAGCTTCTGGGGTTTCCGAGGGCGTGTTGCGCCAATCTAAGGTGAGCGTAATTTGGCCGGGTGTAACATTGGGACTCATCTGATCGGTGGAGAGTAGGGTGGGGGCCACACTTGAACCGCCGAAGGTGTCATCTTTAACCATTTTTAGCGTTTGCAATTTGCGCAGAAAGTTGGCAATGGTGAAATGTGGGTTAATGCCAAGCTGTGGTATGCTGGCGTGAATAGATTTGCCTGTTACGGTAATCCACAATTCTACGCGCCCCCGATGCCCCCGTCGCAGCGTGTTGTGGCTTGGCTCGCCAACTATGGCCAGTGCAGTGTGCAGATGAGTTGCCAAATAGGTTGATCCTACGCCGCCTACTTCTTCCATTACGGGTGTAACAACATATATGTTGCCGGGGGGGAGAATTCCCATTGATTTGATGATGGCTGGCGCGTAGACCATACACGCTACCGGCCCTTTCATATCTACGGAACCACGGCCCCATAGTTCTCCGTTCACAATTGCCCCGCTGAATGGGGGGTAAGGCCAGCCGGATTTATCGCCGGGGTCAACATGATCCATGTGGCCATTGAACATAATGCTTGGCCCGTCAAGCCCTTTTACCAATCCGATGACGTTGCCGTAGTTGTCTGTACTCACGTCATCATAGTCCAGGCGTTTCATTTCAGTTTGAATAAGTGCTGCAATGGCGGTTTCTTGACCAGGGAGGCTGGGGGTTTGGACGAGTTTTTGCGCAAAGGCAATCATTTCGGCCTGGCGACGCACCGCAGCGTTTTTGAAAGATTGTGTATCAAACGTCATTGTTGAAGCTCCTGTAATAAGCGGTTGGTGATGGTAAATGGGTCAGTGATTTGTCATTGCGAAGCCCGCAGAGCTGAAGCCTGTCCAGGGCTTGCCGAAGGGCGATCTCCACGCTTCAAAGGAGGAATTTGCTTCGCCGTTTGCAACGGCTCGCAATGACAAACAATGTGCCATCACTTACAATTGAACCACCACCGGCGGTTCTTTCAGGTAAGTCCTGTAGATAAAAAAACAGTGTTATGAAAGGCATATCACTGTTTTTGCTGGTTTTTGGGGCATGATGGTTATTCAGTCAGGAAGGGTAAGTGTACGGCTAAGTTGTTCGATCCGCGTTATGTTGCTGGTTTGGTGGGTGATTACGGTGGTTGAAGTATGCATAAAAGGTACTTTTTCTTTGCGCCCTTCTGGGCCACCGTGAACGACGTACCCGGCTTCACGGTCGTGGATGGGGTAAAAATACAGCATTGCCTGCTCTAGCCGATTTTCGATGCTTCTTTTCAGGTTAGATGCTTTTGAGATAGTGGTGACAATAATAAAGTGCCCTTCGCTGGGGTGCCCCACAAAATCATCTATGGTTCCGGCTTCATCCACCACGCTGGTTAAAATAAGGGCAACCGCTCTTAAAACGTCGTCGCGGGCAACAAAGCCGTAAATTTCGTTGAACGTAGACAAACCGGTGAGGGATACAGAAATAATGGCCCAATTATTATGGTTCAGGGCCAATTCCAGGCGATGGGAGGTGAGTTTATCTCCCGGTAAACCTGTAACGGGGTTATTTTGGCTGCCAGCGCGTCGCAGGGCATTGCGCACGCGGAGCCGCAGCTCTTGAATATCAAATGGTTTAGTAATGTAATCAATAGCACCTAGTTTAAGGCCGGCAATGCGATAGTCTCGTTCATGACGTTCAGTGACAAAAATTACGGGCAATCGGTTGGTGCGCAAATCTTCTTGCAGTTTTTTGCCTACTTCAAAACCATCAAAATCAGGCAATCGCACATCAAGCAGAATTAAATCAGGCAAGGTAGCCTGGCATTTTTCTAATGCTTCCTGGCCGTTGAATGCTTGAACTACCTCGTACCCTTGCGCCTCAAAATAAACACGCAACATTTCTGAGGTATCTGAATCATCTTCTACAATCAGTAGCTTGTGCTTCATTCAAGTTTTTCCAATCAAAATTGGTGAAGCGATAATGTGTTGAACAGGGGACGACAGATTTGTTTTTAATAACGAGGCAAGTGCAGGATACTTCTACTCCTGGTCGATTAGAGAACCCGAGTTTAGGTTAGCGGTTTTTTGTATATTGCAAACTGGCAGGCTTCGTCACCCTGTGCATGACATGCTATTTCTTCTACTCTAAAGTCTTTGCCGCCGCTAACCCAACGTAATCCTTCTTGTAGCAAGCCCACTGCGGCAAAACATACCGGTTTATCAGTTGTGCGCCCCCAACAGACGGGGCAGGTTTTAATGGTGTAAATAAAGCGGTCTTCTTCTTCGGCCACAAAAGATTCTTGATCGCTGAAGGTGCTGAATGATTCTGCCATTGCACGCAACCCTACTTTTAGCTTGGTGCCCAAAGGGATAACCTTGAAAGCAAGCTCGCTGACGCCGATTAATGCCCCAAAGTTGCTGAGCCCCTGTGCAAACGAAGCCCGACCGGCGCGTAATGCTAACCCTCTCCCCCCGCGAGGCCCATACATTTCTTCAATAGCTTGATTGATGGCAGTAAAGTCGGCAAAATCTAATTCACGAGCGAGGTTGTTGGGGGGGTAATTGTTTATAAAGTGTGGAAGTTTGGCCAGGTTTAAGACTGCATTGATGCCCCCTTTACCCATTACCTCTTCCATTGCTTCCAAGTAAATACGCCCCATTTTGTTGGGATAGTATAAACCGCTCTTGTTCGACACTGCTTAACCTCCGAGGCTGTAATGAATGGGTACCGCTGCTGTCGTATACTATCAAAATAACATATTATTTTTGTTATGTCTAATTGACGACGCTGAAACGTATCTTGTTGTTGTTTGCACAAATGCAACAGCAATTAAGTATACCCCAGAAAACAAAAGCCTGTCAACTGAACCGGGGGGGCGTTTCAGTTTTTAGGTAGGTTTGATGATCGCATCCTGAGGTGCGCGGAACAACGCTGATGCGCGTAGCGAAGGGTGCGGATAGAGCACCGACTTTTGGCAAGCCCGCACCCTTCGCTACGGCTTTCACTCCGTTCAAGCCTATTCAGGATGCTGGATTCGGATATTCACCCCAAAAGTGAGATGCACCCTGAAGGGGGGTGGGGAAAGAGAAGTTATCAGCAATGCCTTTGTCAAGCTACTTTGTCTACGGGGCACAGGTGCAACAGCCGTGTAAGGGGGCGGGGATTGAGCGGTCGGTGTCACGAAGTTTTTCATCTAACCTTGCCAGATCGACGATTAGGAAAACAGGGCGTTAAATGTGGCAGCATCAATTGTTTCTTGAGCAATGAGCAAATTGGCTACTTCTACCAGTTTGTCTCGATGGTCTGTTAAAATTTTTTTGGCAGCATCGTAGGCTTCTTGAACAATTCTACGGACTTCTACGTCAATTGTACGGGCTACTTCTTCACTGTAATTTCGGTGTTCACCAATTTCTTTTCCTAAAAAGACCAATTCTTCTTTTTTGCCGTAGGTCAATAGGCCCATCCGGTCGCTCATACCGTATTGCGTCACCATCGACCGCGCCAACTTGGTTGCTTGTTGCAGGTCGTTGCTGGCGCCGGTAGTAACGGAGGGGAAGATAACTTCTTCTGCCGCGCGACCCCCCATTGCCACGGTGAGCCGCGCTTTAAAGTGAGCGCGACTAAGCAGCGTTTTGTCATCGGTGGGGAGGTACATGGTTACGCCACCGGCATGGCCTCTGGCAACAATGCTCACTTTGTGTACCGGGTCTGCTTTGGGGATCATTTTGGCCACAATGGCATGGCCGGCCTCATGGTAGGCAATGATCTTCTTTTCATGCTCGTTGAGTACTTTGCTTTTTTGCTCTGGACCCATTATTACTTTTTCTAGGGCTTCTTGAAAATCGTCCATTTCAATTTGCTTGCGATTACGGCGAGCGGCCAGGATGGCGGCTTCGTTCACCAGGTTTTCCAGGTCTGCCCCCACAAAGCCAATGGTCATTTTGGATAGTGCATTCAAATCGATGTCAGCAGCCAGGGGTTTGCCACGGGTGTGGACTTCCAGAATTTTTTCTCGTCCCAGCCAGTCGGGGCGGTCCAGCACCACGCGCCGGTCGAAGCGCCCGGGG
>CAYPUV010000254.1:0-5457 GCA_964413895.1 uncultured Anaerolineaceae bacterium | reverse complement strand
AAACCACCCCCGAGAACAAAGGGCCAGAGGAGGAAGCCACGGGCGCCACGCTGAACAAAACCGGCGCTTTCCGCTTCCGCGCGAAAAAAGTGGGAAAAGATACTGCCCTCAGCCAGATTATCCAACTGGTACAGCAGGCACAGGGCACAAAAGCGCCCATTCAGCGCCTGGCAGACGTGATTTCTGGCTATTTTGTGCCGACGGTCATTTTAATTGCCATCTGGAGCTTCGCCGTCTGGTTTGTGTTTGGCCCGTCGCCAGCATTGACACACGCGCTGGTTAGCGCCGTCACCGTGCTCATCATCGCCTGCCCGTGCGCGCTGGGGCTGGCAACGCCCACTTCCATCATGGTCGGTACCGGCAAGGGCGCGGAAAATGGCATTCTCATTCGCTCCGCCGAGGCGCTGGAGACGGCGCACAAGCTTAACGCCATTGTGCTGGACAAAACAGGCACCATCACCAAAGGTAAACCGGAATTGACTGATGTGGTTCTTGATGAACAAACATCCATCAACGATGAAGAATTGCTGCACCTGGCTGCCAGCGTCGAAAAGTCGTCGGAACACCCGTTGGCGCAGGCAATTGTGGATGGGGCAAAGGTACGCAATATTAACCTGACCGATCCCACCGACTTTGAGGCCATTCCCGGCCACGGCGTTGTTGCCCAGGTAGCTGAGCGGCAGATGATACTGGGCAACCTGAAGATGATGGGGCGTGAAAATATATCGCTGAACGGGCTGGAGGCCAAAGCGCAGCAGTTGGCCGATGCAGGCAAAACACCAATGTTCGTAGCGGTGGATGGTCAGGCCGCGGGGATTGTGGCCGTGGCCGACACGGTAAAAGAAGACAGCAAACAGGCCATCGCCCAACTGAAGTCGCTGGGGCTGGAAGTGGTGATGATTACCGGCGACAATCGCCGCACCGCCACCGCAATTGCCCGCCAGGTGGGTATTGACCGCGTGCTGGCCGAAGTGTTGCCGGAAGATAAAGCGCGAAACGTGCAAATGCTGCAAAACGAAGGCAAAACAGTGGCAATGGTGGGTGATGGCATCAACGATGCGCCCGCACTGGCGCAAGCCGATGTGGGGCTGGCAATCGGCACCGGCACAGACGTTGCCATCGAAGCCAGTGACATCACCCTGATTAAAGGCAGCCTCACCGGCGTGGCCGTCGCCATCGAATTGAGCAAGGCCACCATGCGCAACATCAAGCAAAACCTGTTCGGTAGCTTCATTTACAACTCGCTGGGCGTGCCGATTGCAGCAGGCGTCCTGTTCCCTTTCTTCGGTATTCTGCTCAGTCCCATTATCGCCAGCGCGGCAATGGCGCTCAGCAGCGTCACTGTCATCAGCAACGCTCTGCGTCTGCGCGGCTTCAAACCAACAGGTGTAAAATAGCGGCCAGCTACTAGCGATTAGCTTTAAAATAAAAACTGGCAGCCATCAACTGATGACTGCCAGCTTCAGAAAATTAACGAGGTGAAAGTATGTCCCCCATTGAGATTAGTGTCCTGTTCGGTGCAATAATATTGTCTGCCCTGGTTGTCTGGTTCTTTTTCTTTTCTGAAAAAGAAGGGACGCGCCTGGCAACGGCCAACGGTGTGCAAGAAACAAATATTGTCGTAAAAGGTGGCTACACCCCCGATGTACTGGTGGTAAAAGCGGGTCAGCCGGTGCGGCTGAACTTTACGCGTGAGGAGACGGCTTCTTGTTCGGAAATGGTGCTTTTCCCCGATTTCAACAAAAGCGCTAAACTTCCCACCGGCGAAACCGTCACCCTGGAATTTACCCCTGATGCCCCCGGTGAATACGACTTCCAGTGCCAGATGGGGATGCTGCACGGCAAGCTGATTGTCGAGTAGTAAAATAATATGATTCAATGAATTTGGCTCACGATTACATCAGTACAATCGTGAGCTTTTGCTTTGTGCTTCAATATTTAACCGGCCATATTGCCCCCCTCAGACCCCAGTCAATTGACGTGCATGAAAACAGGCAAAATGGCGCTGATACCGAGCCAGCAAGCGGTGTATTCTGGGGGCGGAAACAATTGTAAATATTGTAAGGAGAATTCTATGGCTACCAAGATTAAGCCAAAATCCGTTGGACAATCGACGGGAACGCAAAACCGTTTTTGGAAAATACTGGATGAACGACTGGGACTTGAGGGCATTTCCTACTCAGTCCCCGAACATGCCAATAGCTTGCCCTATCTGTTAGGCGGGATCACCCTTTTTGGGTTTATCATCCTCATTGTGACCGGGGTGCTGATGGCTCAGTTTTACAATCCCAGTCCAGCCAGTGCCCACAATAGCGTAATTTACATCATTACCCAGGCTCCCTTTGGTGATTTCATTCGCAGTATTCATTTTTGGACGGCGAATTTGGTTGTGCTCACCGCCATCCTGCACCTGATGCGGGTATTTGTCACTGGCAGCTACAAACGTCCCCGCGAAGCTAACTGGCTGGTAGGTTTGGGCTTGTTGGCTGTGACACTGGGCTTTATTTTCACCGGCACGGTTCTGAAGTGGGACCAGGAAGGGGTTGAGGCGCTGGCTCACAACCGCGAGATTGGTGAGCTGCTGGGACTGTGGGGGGTATGGTTCACCGATCAATTTACCCTCAGTGTGCCCATCCTGACCCGGCTTTACATCGGACACCTGACGCTGTTACCGGCAGCGTTCACCCTGCTCATCATTGCCCACGTCTACCTGATTAAACAACTGGGCATCTCTCCGCAGGCCACTGCGGAAGCAACGTCGGGACCGCCGACAAAGAATCAGGGCACAGCCCGCTTCACAGAACATATACAACGGATGACCGGCTATGGTTTGCTGCTCCTAACGTTGGTTGGGGGGGGGGCGCTAATTTGGCCAGCGGCGCTGGGGCAAGCTGGCGTACCCGGCGAGGAAGTCACCAAGCCCCCCTGGATGTTTTTGCCCTTTTATCCTTTGGAAGACCTGTTCGGCATCAAGGGATTACTGGTGGGCAGCGCTGTCCTGTTCGCTTTGCTAGGGTTGGTTCCCTTTGTAGATCGTAGCGCCTGGCTGTCACCGCGCAAACGGCAATGGATCATTATTGGCGGCACCATCTTGTTGATAGTGCTGATCGCTCTGGGAGGCTACGCCTGGTTCAGCCGACCGGTTCCTCACTTGATGGGATAAAAGAACAATGATGAACAGAGTAACCTTTACCTTTATTGCCCTACTGGGCGTGACGACCCTGGCTGCGGGCCAACTGTGGTTGCAGGGCAAAGCCCTGTTCGAGAATCAGGGGACGCTGCTGGGGATAACGTTGATTATTTTGAGTGCAGTTGTACTGCTATTTGGGTTATTGAGTTTGGGGCGCATCGTGTATCGAACGGCGTCCGCACCCAACAAATCTTTGGAGGACAACAACCATGTATAAACGAAGTTTACAGTCTTTATGGCTGGCCTTGATTGGTATCTTGATTTTATTCCCGGGGTTGGGCGGTGCTGTTGCCCTGGCCCACGGCGGGGCAGAATTAACAGTCTCTCCCATTGTTGCTGCCTCGGGCGCCGATATTACCGTTAAAGCGGAAGGTGTTGAAGCCGGCGAAATATTCACCATCACCCTGGAAGGGCTGAACGTTGAAACCACCCTGGGCACGGTGACCGTTGGCGACGATGCAGACTTCCATCAAGAATTCTCTGTGCCCGCCGACACGCCCCCCGGCTCGTACCAGGTGCGCGCCACCAGTACCGAGGGGGAAGTCTTGAGCACTGAATTGACAGTGGAAGCCGGCGCAACCACCACAGAACAGGTTACCCCGGCTGAACCGTCGAATGAGGCGCTGCAGTTGGAGCGACCTCGGTCTACGGGGCAACTGACGGTAATTATCGCCGGGCTGGTGATTGCTGCCGGACTGGGATTGTGGCTGGTGCGACGCAATGTGGCGTAAATTGTTTAATCGTCGAGCCGCACCCGTCATCATCTACACCCAACCCACATGAGCAGATTGTCACGCCGCGAAGAGGTTCTTCGCCCAGAATAATATCTTGTATGATGAACGAGATGTGACAACCGACAAAAAATATATGCATGAACTGACCAAAACCGTGGGCCGGTTCGCCACCCCCACCATCGTTATCGGCGATGAAGTGCTGCTGGGATTTGCTATGAACCGGGAGCGCATCCAAACGCTGTTGGGGGTGTAAAAAAACTATTGCAAAACCTGCCGGAGGTTTTAAGTCACCTTACGCAGACGAGAATTTGACAAAACCGGAACTATCAGATTTGTTGTCAAAAGTCTAAAATTTTGGATGTTCCCCATTCCCCCTCGCTCACCCTCTTTTGCCCACCTGTGCCCTTTGGGTGCTCCCCCAAATTTGGGGGAGGGGGGCAAAATCACGATTGTCGGTATTTTGAATTTGTCAAATCTTAAACTGCGTAAGGTGAGGTTTTAAGTCCGGCAGGTTTGAGTCATCAATCTGCACGCTTCAGGGGCACAGGTGACACGGATTTTGCAGATTAAACCGCGTCCAGTTTGAAAACAATAGTTTTTTCGTAACTGTTCAGGCTGTCATTGTGGGGCGCGTTTTTTACGCCGCAGCAATCTCCAATTCAGTGTGTGGAGATTGCTGCGCTTCGCGCGTAATGACATTTGAGCGCGTGCCCGGTCAAAATTGCTGTTTTTGTTCTGATTGCAGTTTAAATATCGAAGTACAGGGTAAACTCGTGCGGGTGAGGGCGCATTCGCACGGGGTCAATTTCTTGCTCACGTTTGTATGTCACCCAGTTTGAAATCACATCTTCGGTGAACACATCACCCGCATACAAAAAGTCTTGATCAACGTCCAGCACGGCCAATACGGCTTCTAGTGAGCCGGGGACTTGTTTGACTTTGGCAAATTCTTCGGGAGGCAGATCATACAAATCCACGTCCATTGGCAGGCCGGGGTCGGTTTGGTTTTGGATGCCAGAGAGACCGGCCATCAGCAGGGCAGAAAAGGCCAGATACGGGTTGGCGCTGGGGTCGGGAGCGCGGAACTCGACACGTTTGGCTTTGGGGCTGCTGGAGTACACCGGAATGCGGCAAATGGCAGACCGATTCCGCTGTGAGAAGGCCAGATTCACCGGCGCTTCAAAGCCGGGAACTAATCGCTTGTAAGAGTTGGTGGTGGGTGCGGCAAAGGCCAGCAGCGCCGAGCCGTGCTTCAACAGGCCACCGATGTAATGTTTGGCGCTATCAGACAATTGGGCATAACCGGTCTCATCGTAAAACACATTGGAATTGCCTTTCCACAAGCTTTGGTGGACGTGCATCCCGCTTCCGTTATCGCCAAACAAGGGTTTGGGCATGAAAGTGGCCGTTAAACCATTTTTGCGAGCTACATTTTTAATGATGTACTTGTAGATCATTATTTTGTCTGCCATACGGGTGAGTGAATCGAACCGGAGGTCAATTTCACATTGTCCGGCAGTGGCCACTTCATGG
>CAYPUV010000253.1:0-5462 GCA_964413895.1 uncultured Anaerolineaceae bacterium | reverse complement strand
ATCCACAGTAAAAACCTGTATTTTGTTAAAATCTCATCCGTGTAGGGACAGAGCATTGCTCTGTCCCTACAAATTGACCGGATAAACCACAAATCTTGCTTCAAAAAATCAGTATGTGATTGCCCTACACTCATCTTAAAACCCTGTTGCTATTTTTCCCCATCCATGCTAAAATGCGGCAATTCCTACCCCAAATAGTTGAGGTTGAAAACAGCGAAGTTTTCTGCAGACAGGGTAGTCTCCTCAATCAATGTTTGTATCATACATGCAGGAAGGAGACCCTTTATGCAACAATTGCGTTTTGTTTCTCAACTCATTTCTCGCTCCTTGCAACACACCCTTTACGACCCTCGCTTTGAACACGACGCCTGTGGAATTGGATTCATTGCATACGCCGACGGACGCCCCCGCCCCGACGTGCTGCCGCTGGCCCTCACGGCCCTATCGAACCTGGTGCATCGCGGCGGCGTGCTGGCCGACGGCAAAACCTCTGACGGCGCGGGTATCCTGTGCCAATTTCCACACTCCTTTTTCATCCACCAGCTCCAGGAAGCCGGTATTGAAGCCCTCCCGCCAGCGGGACAGTTGGCGGTAGGGCAACTATTCCTGCCCAAAAATGAGCCGCACCTTTCGCAAAGCATCGCGTTGATTGAAGAGACGTTGGCGCAACCTCATCTAGGGTTAAGCCGCTTGCTCTGGCGCGATGTCCCCATCAACCAGCGCATCCTCGGCCCCCAGGCAGAAGCCACCCAACCGGCCATTAAACAGGTGGTGGTCACCCCCACCACCCCCATCAACCAAACTGAGTTTGAGCGCCGCCTGTACCTCGCCCGGCGCATCATTGAACAAAAAGCACGTGCGGCCAATCTGCCCAACCTTTACATTTGCTCATTTTCCAGCCGTGTTATTGTCTACAAAGGGCTGCTGGTGGGCAGCGACCTGGGCAAGTTTTACACCGATCTGCTCGACTATCGGTTTCAAGTGGGCATGGCAACGTTCCATCAGCGCTACAGCACCAATACCTTCCCCACCTGGCAACGCGCCCAACCGTTTCGATTACTGTGCCACAACGGGGAAATCAATACTATTCAAGGCAATATTAATTGGATGCGTACTCGTGAAGCCAATTTAGCCTCTGACGTGTGGGGGGATACGATTGATTATCTCTGCCCGGTGATTGATGAAACCGGCAGCGACTCGGCAATGCTGGATAATGTGTTGGAATTTCTCTATCACTCTGGGCGAAGTTTGCCACATGCAATGGCAATGCTCGTCCCCGAAGCATGGGAAATGCTCCCCGATACGCCCGAAAACAAAGCGCGGCGAGACTTTTACGCCTACCACGCCAGCCTGATGGAACCCTGGGACGGTCCTGCTGCCCTGACTTTTTGCGATGGAGAAACGGTTGGCATTTCTCTGGATCGCAACGGACTGCGCCCCATCCGTTACCTGCAAACCAACACCGGTCTGATTGTCGCCGGGTCGGAGGCAGGATTTGTTCCAATTGATCCTTCCACCATCATCAAAAAAGGGCGGCTGGCTCCCGGCCAAATGCTGGCGCTGGAAACCAAAACGGGACACATTTATTTTGATGCTGCCATAAAACAACAGTTGGCCCGACAGGCTCCCTACAGCCAGTGGGTAGAAAAAATCATTGTTCCCCTCCCCGAACCGCTTTTTCCCCACCCAGACCGGGGCAATCTGAAGCACGATCTGCGGCTGGAGCAATATCAATCTGCCTTTGGCTACACCGCCGAAGAGTTGACGGTTGTCTTGCGCCCAATGGCCGCAACCGGCGCAGAACCCATCGGCTCGATGGGTGATGACACGCCGATTGCGCACCTCTCCTGGGTGCATCGCCCGGTACACCACTACCTCAAACAACGTTTCGCGCAAGTGACCAATCCTCCCATTGACCCTCTACGCGAGAAATCAGGCATGTCATTGAAGGTATTGCTGGGTCGGCGGGAGAATATCCTTAAAGAAGGGCCGGCCCGTGCCACGCAAATCTTACTTAAAAGTCCGGTACTACAGGCTGATGACTTGCTGGCCTTGCAAAGCCTCGACGCCACCGACACCCCCGATTTTAAAACCGTCAAGCTGTACGCCACGTTTCCCGTTGGCAAAGGACCCCATTACCTTAAAACAGCCTTGCAACGACTGGCGCGCGCCGCCGCAGAAGCGGTGCAACGTCGCACCGGCAAAGCGACCATTATCATCATCAGCGATAGAGAAATCGATAATACGGCAGCCCCCATTCCCATTTTGTTGGCCGTGGGTGCGATACACCACCATCTAATTAAAAAAGGCTTGCGGTCACTGGTCAGTTTGGTTGTTGAAACCGGCGAAGTCCGCGACGTACACCATTTTGCCGCGCTCATTGGCTACGGTGCCGAGGCGATTAACCCCTACCTGGCCCTGGCAACAGTTGCAGCGCAGGCCGCAGCCGGAAAACTCAAACGAGTCTCGCCGATTGAAGCGATGGAAAATTACACGCGCGCGCTGGAAAAGGGGCTGCTAAAAATTATGTCGAAGATGGGCATCTCTACCCTCGACAGCTATTGCGGCGCACAAATTTTTGAGACCATTGGGCTGGCGCAGGACGTGATAGATTTGTGTCTGGTGGGGACGCCGGCCAAATTAGGAGGCGCAACGCTGGTTGATCTGGCGCAAGGTGTTTTGCACCTGCACCGCACCACTTTCGGCGCGGCAGGCCCGCGCCTGGAAAGCCCCGGCTTGTTCAAATACAAGCGGGGCGGCGAACATCACGGCTTTAATCCGGCGACCGTCACCGCGCTGCACCGCGCCGTTGCTCAGAGTAATCCCCAACAGTACTGGAAATTTGTTGCCCTGACCAACGAGGAAACCGCTGTTTCACCCAAAGATGGACTGACGTTTCATCCAGACCGGCAGCCGATCCCCATCAACGCCGTAGAGCCGGTCAGTGAAATTGTCCGCCGTTTTTCAACGGCAGCCATCAGCCACGGGGCCATCAGTGCCGAAGCTCACCAAACGCTGGCTATCGCTATGAACCGGCTGGGGGGAATGAGCAACAGCGGCGAAGGCGGCGAAGCGGAAGCGCGTCTGGGCACCGAGCGCAACAGCGCCATCAAGCAAGTGGCGTCGGGGCGATTTGGTGTTACGCCCGCCTATCTTATGTCGGCGCGGGAAATGCAAATTAAAATGGCGCAAGGCTCCAAGCCGGGGGAGGGCGGACATTTGCCGGGATACAAAGTTTCGGCTGAAATTGCCACGTTGCGGCACAGCACGCCCGGCGTTGTCTTAATTTCACCACCACCGCATCACGATATTTACAGTATTGAAGACCTGGCCCAACTTATTTTTGATTTGAAGCAAATTAATCCCAGCGCGGCTATCTCGGTGAAACTGGTGGCCGAAAGCGGCGTGGGAACGATTGCCGCCGGCGTGGTGAAAGGTGGCGCAGATGTGGTTCATATTAGCGGAGCCAATGGCGGAACCGGCGCATCACCGTTGAGTAGCATTAAACACGCCGGGCTTCCCTTTGAACTTGGCCTGGCCGAGGCTCAACAAACCCTGATTGCCAACGATTTGCGCGACCGGGTGCGGCTGCGCGTGGACGGCGGCTTAAAAACAGGGCGAGACGTGGTGCTGGCAGCGATGTTGGGGGCCGACGAGTATTCTTTTGGCACAGCGGCGCTGGTGGCCGCCGGGTGTGTGATGGCCCGCACCTGTCAGAGCAACACCTGTCCGGTGGGCATTGCCTCTCAGCGCGCCGACCTGCGCGCCAAATTCCCCGGCAAGCCAGAAATGGTGATGGCCTATATGACCTTTGTTGCTCAGGAAGTGCGTGAAATTCTGGCGCAATTAGGGTATCGCACACTCAGTGAAATCATCGGGCGGACCGATTTGTTGGCGCAAACCAGAATCAAATCACTGAACCTGGCCCCTCTGCTGGCCACGCCGGATGAGAAAGGGATTTTGCCACGCCGAAACTTGCTGGCCAGCAACGATATTTTCAGCGTTACGGCGTTGAACTGGCAGGTGCTGGATGCGGCTCGTCCCGCGCTGGAAGAAGGGCGCATCGTCACCCGCCGCCTAAAAATAAAAAACACAGACCGGAGTGTGGGCGCTACGCTGTCGGGAGCAATTGCCGCCCGGTTCGGCCTGGCGGGGCTACCCAAAGGCGAAGTCCATCTTATTTTTGATGGCAGTGCCGGGCAAAGTTTCGGCGTTTTCAACAGTGCCGGGGTACACCTGACGGTTATCGGCGAAGCTAACGATTACGTGGGCAAGGGGATGAGCGGCGGCGAAATTGTATTGCTACCGCCCCCGGAAGTGTCTTTTAAAAGCAATGAAAATGCTATCTTGGGCAACACGGCCCTGTACGGGGCAACCGGTGGACGGCTGTTTGCGGCAGGCCAGGCCGGCGAGCGCTTCGCCGTGCGCAATAGCGGGGCCATCGCTGTGGTAGAAGGCGTGGGTAACCATGGGTGTGAATACATGACCGGCGGCGTGGTGGTGATCCTGGGTGAGGTCGGCTTCAATTTTGGCGCGGGGATGAGTGGTGGTGTGGCCTATGTATTCGATCCCCACAACCATCTGCCTGGCAAACTCAACCCGGATATGGTAGAGATTCTGCCCGTCGAAGAGGCGACAGATATGGCACGGCTGAAAAATTTTGTTGCGGCACACGCAGAGAAAACCGGCAGCGTTCACGCCGAACGCCTGTTGCAAAAATGGGATTCGCTGCAGCCCGCCTTCAAAAAAGTGGCGCCGATCAAAAAAGAACGCGTACTGCCATTTCGCACCACGCCAGAAACGCTGGTGTTGCAAAAAACGGGCCAGGGCGCGTCTTGAAACCGTACCGCAGCCAGAACACTTTCAATTTTCTACCACAGCGCAACCTTAAAATTTTTGCCGTCTCACAATAAACCGTTGACATTGCACGCCAGGCATGTTAAAATTGCGCCCAGTAACTTAATGCTCCCTATCGGGCCGTGAAGCCTTTTGCCGCTAACCTGTGGCAGAAGGCTTTTTTGTTTTACATTGGTCATTTCAGGAGGCCGCGAAGCCCCTGCTTTCAAATCACTTTTCGATTTGAAGACAGGGGCTTTGTTGTACTCAAGCAGCAAGGAAAAATTCACACAGACCTCAGGAGGATTTTATGAAACGCCGTTCAGTAATAAAAGCTATTCCCGTTGTACTTTTGTTGAGTCTAACTATGGGCAGCGTGGCCTATGCTCAAGACGACAGCCCAACTACGGCCACAATCGTCCGCCAGATTGACACCATCTGGCTATTGTTGGCCGCTTTTCTTGTCTTTTTTATGCAGGCCGGGTTCGCAATGGTTGAAAGCGGATTTAGCCGCGCCAAAAATGCAGCCAACTTGCTGATGAAAAACCTGATGGACTTTGCGATGGCTACGATTTTGTTCTTTGCCATTGGCTATGGACTGATGTATGGAACATCTAAATTTGGTA
>CAYPUV010000252.1:0-5469 GCA_964413895.1 uncultured Anaerolineaceae bacterium | reverse complement strand
CCGAGCTGGAGATGGGATTGCTGGCGACATGGGTTCGACGGTGGTGGAAGGGCATGTTGAGGGGGTGGCCATTCTTGCGGCTGCCGAAGGGTACGACCTGATTGTGATTGGCGCAACCAATGAACCACTCTTTAAAAACTTGCTCATTGGAAATATCCCCGAGCAAGTGGCGCGCCACGCCAGGGTAACAACAATTATGGTCAAGCGGAGCAGCGGCCCTATCCGTTCATTTATCCGCGAAACGCTGCTGATGCCCTCCACCGGCGAACGAGTCAAATAAACAAGGTTTGTTAAACAGTAACTATTCAGCGTATGAGAAATTTTTCAAAATTATCGTTTAAAAACTTCCCCATCCCCCCTGTATCCTCCCTTCCCATTGGGAAGGGGGGAGTGCACCCAAAGGGCACAGGCGCGTGTGCGAGGGGGCGAAAGCCCCCTCTCCCTTCAGGGAGATGGGGAAACTCTCAGAGCCACCCGGCAGGAGTTGGGCATGCTTCAACAAAATGATGTAGTGGCTGTCCCTGCGCAGGGAAGTGCTATTTTCAAAAACATCCCCATCTGGTTGAGCCGGGCTGTGGAACAGTGGAATCTGCCGCCGGAAGTCGTAATGGCCGGCATTGCGTTAGTGGTGGGGATTGGCACCGGCTTTGGGGCAGTGGCGTTCCGCTTTCTCATTCGGGCTGTTGATTGGGTGGGGTACACGTGGTTCCCCCAAATGACAACGGGATGGGGACGCGCGTACGTGGTATTGATGCCAGTGTTGGGCGGCTTGTTGGTTGGCCCGCTGATTTACTTTTTTGCCCGTGAAGCCAAAGGGCACGGCGTGCCCGAAGTTATGGAAGCGGTGGCCTTGAATGGCGGGCGCATTCGACCGGTGGTGGCAGTCATCAAATCGCTGGCGTCATCATTATGTATTGGCAGCGGCGGCTCGGTGGGGCGAGAGGGGCCGATTGTGCAAATCGGCTCGGCGCTGGGGTCATCGTTGGGTCAACTGCTGCACCTGTCCGATGGGCGGGTGCGCAATCTTGTGGCGTGTGGAGCGGCGGGCGGCATTGCGGCCACGTTCAACGCACCGATTGCCGGTGTCTTTTTCGCCCTGGAAATAATTCTGGGCGAGTTTACCGTGGGTTATTTTGGCACGGTGGTTATTTCGGCGGTTGCATCCAGCGCCATTGGCCGTGCCGTTTTTGGTGATGTGACAGCTTTCAAGATTCCAATAGAATATGGGCTGAGTAGTTGGTGGGAATATATCTTTTACCTCATTTTGGGAATATTGGCGGCACTGGTGGGGACGGCGTTTGTGCGCTCGTTGTACTGGACAGAAGACGTGTTCGACAAATGGGAACACATCCCCGAATGGGTGAAGCCCGCTGTGGGCGGCGCTCTGCTGGGAGGGGTGGCGCTTGGATATCCTGCCTTAACCGGCATTGCCTGGGAGCGTATCCCGCAAATCTACAACGTGGGGTATCACGTTATTGAAGGCGCTCTGAGCAACCAGCTGGCCTTATCGGCGGTAATGACACTGCTGGTGTTAAAACTCGTGGCTACCAGTCTCACGCTTGGTTCGGGCGGCTCCGGCGGAATTTTCGCCCCGTCGTTATTTATGGGGGCAATGTTGGGGGCCGGCTTTGACTTGCTTGTGGGCAAGTTGTTCCCCGGAATTGCCGCCCCACCGGGGGCGTATGCTCTGGTAGGGATGGGAGCCGTGTTTGCCGCCAGCGCTCACGCACCCATCACTGCCGTGCTGATTTTATTTGAACTCACCGGCGACTACCGTATTATTTTGCCCCTGATGCTCACTGTGGTGGTGGCAACGCTGCTGGCGCAAAAAATGCTGCAAGGCGAATCAATATACACTCTAAAACTCACCCGGCGCGGCGTGCGCCTGCACCGGGGACGCGACATTGACGTGTTGCAAGGGGTTACGGTGGGTGAAATAATGCGCCGAAATGTGGATACCGTCTCTACTAACCTCAAATTGTTTGAACTGTCAGAAATTTTCACCCGCACCCGTCATCACGGGTTGATTGTACTTGATGATGCTGGTAAATTGTGGGGAATTGTCACCGTTACCGACCTCGACCGGGCTACGGCAAGTGACCGTTCTCGCAGTACCATCGTCACCGATATTGCCACGCCGCGTAGTCGACTGCTGGTGGCCTATCCCGACGAAACAATGGGCGATGCGCTCACCCGGATGAGCTGGCGCGGATTGGGCCGTATGCCGGTTGTTTCCAGAGCAGACCCCACCCATTTGCTGGGGATTATTCGGCGTGCAGACATTATCCGCGCGTACAACCTGGCTATGTCCCGCCGAGCCGAGCTGCAGCACCGTACCCGGCGGATCCAATTACGCAATATTGATGGGACGGAGTTTGTGGATTTAACTTTGCAGCCGGGGGACAATGCTGTTGGAAAATCGGTGGGGGATATTTCTGCCACAATACCCAACGAATGTCTGCTAATTTCAATCCGACGGAACGGGCGAGTGCTTATCCCTCATGGCAACACAGTGTTTGAGCCGGGGGACCACATTACCGCCTTTGTGCGGAGTCAGGATGTTGAACAATTGTACCTTTGTTTGCAGGGTAAAAAGGCTCCCCAAAATTTTGAGGAGGAATCATAAAAAGTGTGGAGCCGTAGCGGCAACCCAATAGGGTGTCTCTACTACTTGAGGGCTTTTTGAATTATTTCCAGTAGAGTTTCCGCCACAAATGGTTTTTCCAGCAGTAAAATATCGGAGCTAATCACGCCGTGGGTGGCAATGATTTCGTGGCTGTACCCAGACATGTACACGACCTTCAAAGACCCAATCTGCTGCGAGAGGCGTTTGGCCAGTTCCACACCGTTCATCCCTGGCATCACGACATCGGTGAGCAGCAGGTGAATAGGGTTGGAATATGTGGCGGCGATGTGCTGCGCCTCTTCACCGGAGGCGGCACTGAGCACGGTGTAGCTGTGTTCGCGCAAAATGCGCTTTGTTAACTCGCGCACTACCGGGTCATCTTCTACCATCAGAATTGTTGCCGTCTCCATTGGCGGTGTTTCGGCCGTGGTAGCTGGAACGTCTGAGGCGAGGTTTTCTTCTACTGCGGGAAAATAAAGCTTAAACGTTGTGCCCAATCCTTCCTCGCTGTAAACCCAAATATTACCCCGGTTTTGTTTGACAATACCGTAGACGGTCGCCAGGCCCAACCCGGTTCCTTTGCTCTGTTCTTTGGTGGTGAAGAACGGCTCAAAGATGCGTTCTTGCACGTCTTTGCTCATCCCTATGCCGGTATCGGCAACAGAGAGCGCCACAAAATTGCCAGGTGTTGCCCCGTAGTGCGCAGCCACAAACGCATCATCTAGCAGCGTATTTTTTGCGGCAATGAGCAGTTGTCCGCCATCAGGCATTGCATCGCGGGCATTAACCACCAAATTCAAAATGATTTGCTCAATTTGGGTGGGGTCTATTTTTATGGGCCAGAGGTCGGGTGTGGTGACGACTTTCAGACGAATATCTTCCCCAATAATCCGTTCCAGCATCTTGCTCATCTCTACAATTATGTCATTCAGGACTAAGATTTTGGGGTGAGCAATCTGCTTGCGACTGACTGCTAGGAGTTGCTTGATCAGCGCGGCGGCGCGCTGCCCGGATTCTAAAATTGTTTCTACCATCTTTCGGGTCGGGGCCTCGGTGGGGAGCTGTAGCAATGCGAGTTCTGCAAACCCGTTGATGGCGGTGAGAATATTGTTAAAATCGTGCGCCACACCCCCGGTGAGCCTGCCGATGGCCTCCATTTTTTGTGCTTGCCGGTATTGCTCTTCCAGTTCCAACTCGTGGGTGATGTCGCGTTTTACCGCCACAAAGTTAATGATTTTCCCCGCCGCATCAAACACCGGGCTGATGGTCGCGTCTTCGTTGTACAAGGAACCATCTTTCCGCTTGTTGATAAATTTCCCGCGCCACACCCTGCCCTCGGTGATGGTATTCCAGAATTCCTGATAAAATTCCAGCGGATGGTTGCCGCTGTTTAGAATACGGGGATTTTGCCCCACCGCTTCGGCGTAGCTGTAGCCGGTGATGCGCTCAAACGCCGGGTTGACGTACTGAATCACTCCTGCCGGGTCGGTGATGAACACGATTTCTGCGGCCTGTTCGATGGCGGCTTCCAGGCGAATGCGGGCAAGTTCGGTGGCCTGCTCACGGGAAATATCGCGGAAGGTTGTTACTGCACCGACAATGGTGCCATCTATATCCGTAATGGGGGCGCTGGTGTAGGCAACCGGAAACGAAGAGCCATCTTTGCACCAGAAAACTTCGTTGTTAACATAATGTGTTTCGCCCGTTTGAATGGTACGGTGTACCGGACACGCTTCTGCCGGGTACGGGGTGCCATCGGCGTGGCTGTGGTGTACCAAATTGTGGTGGTTCTGCCCCAGCAAATCTTTTTCTGTCCAGCCGGTCATCTGGATGGCAGTACGGTTGATAAATGTGATATTGTGGGCAGTATCTAGTCCATAAATGCCTTCTCCGGTGGCGTCTAGCAGCAGTCGGTTGCGGCGGGTCAACTTTTTCAACGCGGCGGTCGTCTGTTCATATTTGCTAACATCGTGAATCATAGAATACAGGAGTTGGGTGCCATTCACGCCTACCGGCCCGCTGTACACCTCCACGTGGCGGATTTCGCCGCTTGCCAGTCGATGGCGGAACAGAAAGAAATTGCGTTTTTGGGTGCGCGCCCGTTCCATTTCCGCAAACACTTCAGCGGTGCTGAGGGTATTAATATCGGTGATTTTCTTGTGGGTGATTTCTTCGTGGGTGTAACCGTAGAAGCTACAGGCTGCGGGGTTGGCATCGACAATAGCGGCGGTATCGGGATCAATCAGCAGCGTAATTACATGATTGTCGATGAAGATGTTTTTGTAATAGGCCTCTCGCGTGGACGCCTGCGTTTCGGCTTGCTTGAGTTCAGTGAACATCTCTCGAATGCGGAGCAGGCCGATCAGCAACAATATCGAAAGAACCAGGGCCATGCTTTCGGCGGTGAGGTCTTCAGGGTGTCCAATGTCTTGAAAAAGAAAATGATGCAGCGCTACCATCCGGCGCGCAGCCATCATCAAGAACGCTATAGAGAGCAAAATCCAGCCGGTACGTTTGCCGGTGGGGGGCATGAGCCACACGGTGAGAGCCGCTGCGGCCAACTGCAATAACGTTGAAAGAGTGAGAATGATAATGATCGCCATTGAAGTAACTCCATTGCTTCATTGATTATGGAGCGAAATAATAATAATGTTAAAAGCATACCATTGAAGTTAGAATTTGTCTATTAATGAACTTATTGGAACACGGCTGTTGCACCTGTGCCCTTTGGGCAGGGCAATCGCATACTCAATGGAATGTACCTGGGCGGCGGAATTTCTCTTGAAAAAGCCACGGTAAAAACCTGTATTTTGTTAAAATCTCATCCGTGTAGGGACAGAGCA
>CAYPUV010000251.1:0-5496 GCA_964413895.1 uncultured Anaerolineaceae bacterium | reverse complement strand
TGATTAGCGGGATCAGTGGGGTAAAGCCGGGCCACCTCTGCCAGCCAATCTGCATCCCATTCTGCTGCACCTTCAACACTCAGCGTCGAAGCATCCGGCGGGGATGTTTCAGCCGCTGCTGCTGGCGGGGGAGGCGTAGACGGCGGCGCAGGGGTCTCTACTTCGTCTATCCACGAAAAGTCATTTTCCGCTGCTGAATCCTCAACAAGAGGCGCCGTTTCGGCAGTGGTTTGTTCCGGCTTTGGAAGTTCCAAGTCTTCCAGCCAATCAGATGCCTCATCCGAGGGCGCCTGGCCTGGCTCTAATGGCGAGGTGCCGGCACTGGCAAATTCAAGCAGCCAATCCGGTACGTCAGCCTGTACCGGCTCGGATTCGGGAATTGTCTCTTGTGTTTGAAAAAGCTGGTCTGTTAATCGGTCGTCGTCGGTAGCGGGGAAAACGGGTACGGTAGGCATTGCCGGTTCCGTTGGAGACGGCCCGGTACTCAGGTCTTCCAGCCAGTCCGGGAAATCACCTTCTTGCGCCAGAGTCGGTTCGCCGGTGGCGGCAGGTGGTTGTTCCGTGGTTGGTTGCTCTGAGGCAGTCGCCTCCATGGCTGTGTCCGTCGGTTCCGCTGGTGGCGTTTGTAAACTGGCCAATAATTCATCCATGGCCGCAGAAGATTCAAGGGGAGACTCAGGGGGGGCTTCTTTTCCCCAATCAACCGAAGTGGCCAGGCGGTCGGTGCCCCCCGGAGCTGTTACGCCCAACGAATCTAACAGCCCGGAGATGTCGGTAGTAGCGCTGCTGAAGTTGGCGGGCAATGGTTCAGATGACGGTGGGGAAAGCGGCACACCGTCAAGGATCCCTTCCTCCTCACCGTATTTGTGCAATAGTTGTAATAACCAACTGGGGGTTGCTTCGGGGATTGGATTTTCTGGTTTTTGTTCTTCCGGGTGATGATTGAGCGTCATAATATTTAATCGGTCAGGCGCTATTCGGTGTCAGCATAGGGACGGTCTGCCGCCAGCAAAACGCGCAAGCCAGTGGCAATGGTTCCCAGCGATACACCGAGCAAGATTCCTCTGGTTCCTGCCAGCGCCGGTACACGTAAAATCCACTCTTTAATTAAGGGAAGGTCCGGCCACAATTGGAAGCCAGCCGGGACCTGTCCCAATAACACGATAATAGCAAACGCAACAAACAAGAAAGTTTCAAAATTTTTTACTCTGAAGGCGCGATATGCCGCTGTAGCAATGAAAAAAGCCACTAGCGCGAACAGCGTTGATTCCAATGGGCGCAAGACGTATTCAAAGAGGGTCTGTCCCCCCACCGAAGTGGGGCCATTGCGTCCCAGGATTAACGCTACGGCAAATGAGATAATCAGAATGGCACTGTAAAACCACCCTTGTTGCCTGTTTTTAATGCGGTCAAAATGCACACGGAGTAGATTAATAATGCCCAACAGCAGCGCAAAGGCAACCACAATGGTGGCCCAGCCAATCATTAGCCCCCCCAGGTTGTTAAAGGCGTCGACAAAGTAGCTTAACAGCACCACCAGCCCCACACTCACCGCCGTAACCGTGGCCAGAATGCGTCCTGTTCTGGTTATCATCACAAAACTCCAAAGGCTTTAAGCAGCACGCTGCCCAAAATCACCAGTCCCACTCCCCAACGAAGGGCATCCTGGGCCAGCAAACTGCCAATGTGCGTTGTTTTTTGCGCCAGATATGCACCAGCAGCGAACATTTCTTCTCCCCATAATCCATCGGGGGAAGTGGCAAACACAAACGGCAAAACATTCGGGTCGCTGGTCCCGGCGACAGTGGTGACGGGTCTATTCTGTCGATGGGCTGTTTCAGCCATTAGCAGGTACTCATCCCCAAAATGGCCTACCATCACATTGCCGGTAGTGTCGTCATCCAACGCCAATACACTCATTACGCCAGCGGCGTAAGCGGCCGGCTGTGGCGAAATCCAACGGACGTGGGAGGCCAATTGCGTAATGCCCTGCGTATCATCACCGTATGCCTGCCCCACTGTATTTTGAGCCAATAACAGCACCGTGGGGTCAGCGGTGGTGATGATGGGGGCCGTTTTGGCGGGTGCGGCCTGTTTGGCCAAATATTCAAGCACGGTGATGCCGGCCAGGGTATCGGCGGTGGTGGCGTTGGTGATGCTGCCTGTCCCCAACGCCAAATGCATGCGTTGACCGGCTTCGATGGTGCGGGCCATCAGGTTTTTCAGGGTGTTGAATGCGGGGATGGGTCGCAAAGGGGGGACACGTTTTTCCTTGGCGCGAACAGAGAAAAAAAGAATTAGCAACGCAAAAAGAAACAATACAATCAAAGCGGTTAAATTAAGCAAAGATATCATTGAACGTCTTCCAATTCTTGGATGAACCGTTCCAGGTATGTGCGGTTGGAAAGTAGACGAACAGCATTATTTGTAACCTGAGCGGGCAGGAAAATATTCAGCACGGGTTGTCCCACCAGTACAAATTGACCCAAAATAAAACCCAGTGGCTTGTGAGATTCCAACGCCAGGATAGCCGGAGCCGTTAACCCCACTTGCTTCACCCTGTTCGCCCACTGCTTTATAAAATCCGGTGACGTTTCAAATTCTTTCCTCATTTCCACCCGTACCTGATATGCTTTATGTAATGTAAAGTATACCATACTCCAACAAACGTGTAAAGCAGGCAGAAAAGGGGCCGCGCCTGGTTTAGAACCAGTCGGCGGGATGGATAAACAATGGACGAGCCGCCATCGCCTGCCCCAACCACGCCACCGATGCGTCATCCGCGTCAAGTTTCCCCAGTCGGCGGGCCATGGCGGGATGCAAAAATCCGGCATAGATTTTAGAGAAGGTGATAATATCTGTTTCGATGTGTGGCGCGCGGTTAGATGCGAGTTCTGTCTCTGCCCGTCCATCCACAATGCGGAACCTGAGCGGGTGCTCATTCGCGGGCAATTGAGGGTCGTAAATTTTGAGTACGCGACTGCCCATCATATCGGCCGGGTAAAAGCGAGTGGTTAGCGATTGGGCAAGGTTTACAACACGCAGCATAAACGACGATGTGACGTGAAACACGTCGTTAAAAACCCAACCCCGGTTGCCACCATGACTATCAGCCGGGGTGTTGAGCAGGTGAAAAATGGGGGCGTCGGCGGGGGCAATGTAATCTACCGAGGCAATTTCTGGTTGCGCACCGGCATAGGCCCACAGGCCGCGAAACGCGGCGTCGGTGTGAGCCACAATTTCTGTGATCTTCAAAATGTTGGCATCGGTAATGGTATATTGAAGGTAACCTTCCACCCCGCCATCATCATAAACTACACTGTAGTTTTGGGCTGCGCGCGGCCCATCTACCAGAATCCATCGCCACACCGCCTCTGAACGCGCCAGCCGTCCATCTGCCCCGCTAAGTTGATTCCCCCGGTAAAGTGAACGCAAGGCGGGGAGGTCCGCTGCTGCAAATGGGCGCACGTGTTCAATTTCGGCAAAGAAGGGGAGATTATGTGGGTGGATGCTGTAGGCGTGCCACAGCGCTGCCGCCGCGTACCCATATTTATAATACAGGGGATGGTCAACAGGAAACAGCGTGGAGATTGCCAACCCCTTGTCGGCCATACGCTTGAGCAACGCAAGCATCATCGCATTGGCCACACCCTGAAGTCGGTAGCGGGGATGTGTGGTTATGGCGGCCACAGCTCCCATTGGAATAGGTGTGCCGCCCAACCACATTTTGGCAGGGAAGGCGCACGCTGTGCCCACCGGCTTGCCATCCACTTCGGCAATAATAATGTGCCGGTAATTGTAATACGGATTTTTTTGCAAGCGAGCGCGGACATCTGCCTGGTTGCTTCCGAAGCCTACAGAACGCAGGTAAGCAATCGCATCCAGGTCATTAATTGTGGCCTGGCGAACGGAAATTTCGGTCATAACGGTGTCTCTCTATATTGATTACTTTGCCTGAAAGCAAGTCATCAGTTGTTGAATAGCATCTTTAGGGGTTTTGGCCACCTGTACCAGCCGGGCGTACTGTGACGGAATGTATTCCGGCGTGATGAAGGCGTTGAGTGTGCGCGCCCACAATCCCCCCACAGCAATAATTGGGCGTGGCGAAATTTCCCCAATTTGCACCAGGCTCCAGCTCAACGCCAATTCGGTGAGCGTCCCCACGCCGCCAGGCATTACAATTATGCCGTCTGTTCGCTCAACCAGGTGCGCTAATCGTTCTTGAAGTGTAGGGTATTTGATTTCTTCTGCTACCCAACTATTGGGTGGCATTGGGCGGAACGTTTCTATTTGGCTACACGTAACGCCAATAACGTGGCTGCCCGCCTCGCTTGCGCCTTTGCTGGCTGCTTCCATTACGCCGCTGTACCCCCCGGTTTGCACGGTAAATCCGGCTTCGGCCAGCAAAGTACCCATTTGCCGGGCGCGTTCATAATCCGCCGAACCGGGCTGCGGCGCACTGCTCCCAAACACACTGATTATCGGCATGGTTAAACTCCTCTGGGATAAGACCCCAACATTCGCAAGTAGCTGGTTAGTTCTTGTAGATTATTCAACGCATTCTGGCAGTGGGGTTGTTGCTGACTACCGGCAAAATCAAGGTAGAACAAATATTGCCAGCGTTTTCCCTGCAACGGGCGCGATTCAATTTTGGTCAGATCGATGTCGCGCAGGGCAAATACGGCCATGCTTTTGAACAACGCCCCCGGCACGTTGGGCATTGAAAACACAATGGATGTTTTTGCGTCACCGCTGGGCGTCACCGGTTCCCGTCCGATCACCAGAAAACGGGTGTAGTTTTCCGGGTTATCTTCCAAATCGGGATGGAGAATATCCATTTGGTAGATTTCTGCGGCACGCTGACTGGCTATGGCCGCGCCGGTGGTAATGTTATTTTCACGGAGCATTTTTGCGCTCCCTGCTGTATCATAGGTGGAGATACGTTTTGCGTGCGGAAAATGCTCACTAATGGAGTGTTCACACTGGGCCAGCGCCTGGGGATGAGAATAAATTTCTTGAATATCAGAAATTTGTACGCCCGGCAACACCATTAGTTGATGAGCAATTCTCAGTTGCGTTTCGCCCACAATTGTCAGGTTGTACCGCAGCAGCAGGTCGTAATTGCGATGGATGCTTCCGGCCAGCGAATTTTCAATGGGGATCATTCCTTTGTCGGCTGCGCCGGTTTTTACCTGTTCAAATACAATATCAAACGATTCGCAGGGAAGGGGATTTATGGCCGAGCCAAAGTAGCTCACGGCAGCCGCTTCGCTGTAAGCGCCACGCTCTCCCTGAAAAGCAATTTTTTCTTTTATCATTTAAACCCAACTTTCTACTTTTTATTTGCAATTTACACCAACTGTGTGGTCTCTTGTGGTCCTTGTTCGGTGTTCGGTATTCATTTATTTATTGCTGTCTGAAACCGTTGCGCTGCGATGTCCAGAATTTTGTAGGGGTAAATGTTGTTCACAATGGTTTGATTGTACAGGGTAACGG
>CAYPUV010000250.1:0-5514 GCA_964413895.1 uncultured Anaerolineaceae bacterium | reverse complement strand
CAATAGCTTTTGGCCCGGTGGTGGAGAGCTGAATTTGCACGCCTTTCAATGAATCGATGAAATGTTGTTTTTGGCGCATAATCATCACCTCGGTGCCAGCCCACAGGTTTTGGGTAATAATAATACGGGGTTTGATGTTTTCCTGGGCGGCAATTTGTTTTTTCAGTATAACAAGTTCGTTTTCTAATGCCTCTAAATTGTGTTGAAGTTCTTTTATTCTGGCGTTACCCTGGATAATGGTTGTATCAATTTTTTGGTCCGTTGTGTTTTCGGTTTCCAGGTGGTCAATGAGCGTATTAATGTTATTTAATGCAGACTGGTTTTTTTCTAGCTCTTTTCGCCAGGCCCAGGGCAAGTTTGCCCATGGATTGGATTTGTATGCGTTCAGGCGTGAATCAAGCCTGGTGAAGTTATCGCTGAGTTTTTGGTGGGCCAGTTTTAGCTGCGCGAATTTTTCAGTTTCCGGGGGTGTCAAGTTGGTTTCGTCCCCATCTGCTGCCGTAAGGAGCGCCAGAACGCTAGATTTAACCCGGTTCAATGTATTGAGCGTTTGATTGCGTTCGGCTTCCAGTGCTTTAATAGTCTCTGGCGAGGGGAGCATTCCGGCCTGCTGTGCCTGACCCAGAATGTTTTGCATTGTCTGATACACGTTGGCCTGTTGTTGTTTCAAGGTAGCCAGTTGACCTTGCCTCTCCTGGCGACCGGTGGCACGCGCTTGTTGTTTTTCACGTAGAGATTGCACTCGCGCTAAAAGCTGTTCCAATTCAAGTTGCTGATTTTTGAGTTCTGCCTCCATCTCGCGGCGGCGTTCCAGCAAGCCGGGTTGCACACCCACTCGCAGCTGGGTGCGGGTTCCACTTTCTGACCCGGCGTGGTTTGCTCTAATTTCGTAACCGGCCACCACATTTCCCCCGATGATAGAGCCACTGGCGGAATTTTGTCTACCCACAATGACCACGGTATCGGTTTTTAGTTCGCAATTAAGTGCCTCGTCGGTGATGGATATGGCTCCCCCCGCCAGGATGTCGGCGTTATCCGCAAACCGGGTTGTTACATCATGCCCGGCGCGGAGGATGGCGCGCTGCCGCCCTCCCCCCAGAATACCGCCTTTTACGGTGATGTTTCCCCCGGCCTGCAATGTGCTGCCTTCTACTGATTTGTGTACGATGATGTTCCCGGTAGCGGTTATTTTAAAGCCTTCTCTGACGGTTCCCAGTATTTCAACTGAGCCGTCAATGTTCAGATTGCCGGTTGACAGGTCCACATCGCCAACGTGTTTGAACTGTTGTTCCACCACAACCTGGTTGAATGAGCGTCGGTCAAGTCGTACAAACCCATCTACCGCAGCAATCAATTCCAGGGGGTTATCTTCAGATATTTTGGTGCCTTTCCCTTTTGGCAGCCGCACTTTTTGTACGCGGGGCGGTTTTATTTCTCGCCCATATACATTTTTCCCCGGCTGCCCTGGTTTGTGAGGAACTTTCACTACCAGGACATCGCCGGCTTTTACGTTATGTACCAAATTGAGGTCATAATGGTCAACGCGATATCCGTCTTCTTTGGGCCGCCCGCCCGTACCCAGGTTAACCTTGTATTCCAGTCGTCCGTCTTCGCCGGGCACAACTGGGGTGCCCTGTGCGATTAATTCTTGATAGGGGTATTCTTGATGTGCCACAATTTGATCAATTTTTTCTAGCAGTACGCCGTGTTCAACGCGGGCGTGCGCCAGTGCATCATAAATATTGTCCACCGTAACCTGATAGGGATTGGGGGGAACCTGGGTAATGGTTAAAAATGCCTGCAACTTGTCTGGACTGACGGTGACGCTTATCTTCGGTGTGGGAAGCGCTTCTTTTTCTGTTGAGTCATCTTCTGTTGAAGAGGGTACAGATTCTACGGGCAGATTTTCTTCCAGGTTGTTATCAAGGTTTGAGACAGTGGCGGAAGTTGGCATTCCGGTCTCCTCGTTAATCAGATATAATTTTTACAAGTACAATTCTCTCTCTTGGCCCGTCGAATTCGGCCAGGTAAATTCCCTGCCAGCGCCCCAACACCAGATCTCCCTGGTTGATGAAAATGTTGTGATCGCTCCCAACGATACTGGTTTTTATATGTGCCGGGCTGTTTCCTTCTGCGTGCCGAAAATCTGAGCGCTGAGGCGCGATTGCGTTGAGCGTCAACCCAATATCGTGCTGCACATTCGAGTCCCAGTTCTCGTTCAGGGTTAATCCGGCGGTGGTGTGCGGGCAGTACAGATAGCAGATGCCTTCGGTGACGCCGCTTTGGGCAACCAGTTGTGAAACTTCATAGGTGATGTCCGCAAATTCCTGGCGGTGCAAGGTTTTTATGCGCAAGGTGTGCATTGTGCCTCCTCTACTCTTGATTATCGGTAAAATAGATTTAATCTTAATCGGCTGACGTTGAGGCAAAGTAAAAACTTCGTAAAACTTTTGGGAGTTTTATGGGGTGTTGTGTATTTGGAGTGTTTGGGCTTGAGCAATCCAGTCTTCAATCTGTTCCCGCGCTGGAAGCCGGTCGACTAACCTGAGCCGCCGATTGGTGCTTTCTAGAATAGACTCCAAAGCGTGGGGTGTTTGTTCTCGCAGTTCGGCGATGGTGGTGATGCCCGCCTGCCACAAAAGCCAGCCGTAATCTTGACCAATGCCGTTCACTTGCATCAAGGCTGCTTGCTGAGCCCAGCGTAAAATCAGGGCCGGTTTTTTCCTCAGTTGTAGCGCCAATTGCGCTTGCCCCTGCGGCGTTGCGGCGTGTTCCCGCAGTGCTTCAATGGAATCAATGCCTACCTGGTGCAGTTGAGCCGCAATTTTGCGACCGATCCCTTTGATGAGGGTTAAACTGGTCCCCGGCGGCGATTCAGCGGCGGAAGTCTCTGCCTGTATCGGTTGCGCAATGGGAACCAACGCCACATGATATTCCTGCCCGTTGTCGTCGTGAGCGTTGTACACGCGCACAATAACATACGGCCGCGACGTATCCACATATTTGTCTCTGAACTCGGTTAGGGGCATTGTGGGGGCAATTTTGGTGTGAATGTCGGGTGGGGTTGAGGAATTGGTAATGTCCCCTTCTAACCAAATGTACAGATGTTGGAGTGCATGCATGATGATGTTCCGTATAATCTGATACTATAGATTATTGAGAATTTGTCACAAAATGTCAATTGCATAATTTCTAATTGTCTGTTTTTAATGGTAAGATAGCGGCTGTTATGTGGAAATGGCATGGTTCTTCTATTAGCCCGGGTTCGAGAATAGAATACGGATTGCGCGGATGCAACAGCTTTGCGCGGATTTTCTCAAATCTAGTGGTGAAAATCGGTCATCTCCGCGTCGTCCGCGGGCTATTTTTACCTGATCTCAGACGATATTTTTATCAGCTTGACGTTATCATTCTCTTGTGGGCGGCGTTCGCTTTGCGGGTGTTCCATTTAGGTGTGCAATCATTGTGGTACGATGAGGGCGTTACCTGGTATTTAACGCGCTTCAGCCTGCCCGAATTGGTGCACTGGACGGCGGCAGACATTCAACCCCCGTTTTATTATTTTTTTGTGTGGTTCACAACTCGCCTGTTTGGGCAAACAGAATTTGCGCTGCGGTTTCCCTCGGTGGTGTTTGGGGTGCTGGGGGTGGCGGTGATGTGGCAACTGGGGCGGACGCTCCTGCCGCGCCGCCGATCGGCCTGGCTGGCGGTAGCTTTCACCGCGTTTGCCCCCCTGATGGTGTATTACGGCCAGGAAGCTCGAATGTACACCCTGCTGGTGTTGCAAGCCGGATTGTCCAGCTTGCTTGTTATTCGTGTAGTCAACAACAATAACACAAAACCCATTGCCATTGCCTACGTGCTGGTGATGACTTCCGCGCTGTACACGCACTATTTTGCCGCCTTTTTGCTGCTGGCGCACATTACCTACTATGCCGTCGTTTCTATTTCTCGCGCACCGAAATTTGTTTTTCGTCACTCCCCCTTCGTTTGGATGTTCGGCGGGGTGGCGGTGTTGTTTGCCCCGTGGACGCCGGTGCTGCTGGCGCGGCTGGGCGATGACCCCAGTTATTGGCCCGGCGCGCTGAAACTGGCAGAAGTGGTGCAGGATGTGTTCATCAGTTTTGCGGTTGGCGGCAAACGCGAAATGATTCTGGAAGCGAACGCATACCCGCCGGCCGCCGGATTCGGGGTGCGGCTGGCCTTGCGCATTCTACTCTGGCGGGCCCGGGTTTTCAACGACGCCCGACGCAAAACTGGCCAATCGACCCTGCCATCCGCTGCACGGCAGCATCTGCTGCTCTTGCTCTTGTGGCTGGTTCTTCCCATTGCGGCTATTCTGCTGCTCTCGTATCGCACGCCGAAATTTAATCCACGGTACACTATGTTGGCCTGGCCTGCCTTCGTGCTGTTGTTGACGCAAATTGCGGGTTTTAGATTCAATGGTGGTGTGGCCCGCAATACGCAGCTCATTTTACGTATTTTCTCTGCCATCGCCCTAATTTTTATTGCTGCCAGTTGGATTTTCAGTTTGCACAACTGGTTTTTCGACCCCCAATTTTCTAAAGATGATTTTAAGCACGTGGCCCAATTTATCCGCGAGCGCAGCAGGCCCGGCGATACCGTGTTGCTGAGTTCAGGCCACTTTTTCCCAGTGTGGGAGTATTACTTTGGCCCAGACAACTGGACGCCGCTCCCGAAAATGGAAACGTTGAACGTGAACCAGGTGACCGATTTTGGCATTGCGCCTACTCTAAAAACCGCTTTGACCGGGCACAGTGGGGCGTGGCTGGTAACGTGGCAGGATGAAGTCGTTGACCCCAACGGGGTGGTTCCTTTGCTGCTGGATGTGGCCGGAGAACGGTTGGAAGATGCGTTTCACGCCGGAGATTTTTGGGGGGTGGGGTTGCACTACTGGCGCATCCCACCGACGATTACCTTTCCCGTTGATTATCCCGCCGATGTGCGCACCGACGTTAATTTTGGCAATTTGGTCACCCTGCGCGGGTTTTTGCAGCCGCCCAACAATCCAACCGGGGTTGTATTGCTGTGGCAGGCGCGTCAACCCCTTGCCGGCGATTATCTAATTTCTCTGCGCCTTTTGGATGCTCAGGGTGTAGAATGGAGTTCAGGAGTGCAGGTCGATCGTCCTGCTGCCTATCTGTACCCAACGCAGCGCTGGTTGCCGGGGAAGATCGTGGCCGGGCGGCAAACGCTCCCCTGGTTGCCCGGCACGCCGCCCGGTGCGTATTGGGTAGCAGTAGGTTGGCTCACAGCGACGGGGCAGGGCGTGGATGTGCTGGATTCCGAGGGCAATCCCCTGCGCCGCACGGCGCTGTTGGGGCCGTTGCATCTGGCGCAGCCAGTCGGCGGGGTGCAGGTGGATCATCTAACGCCGCTTTGGGAAGGGGCCGTTGACCTGCTGTCGGCGCAATTTGCAGCGGATGCGGTGGAAGCGGGGAGCAAAGTTGTGTTAGATTCGCTGTGGCGGGCAAACGCAACCGAGGCTCAACC
>CAYPUV010000249.1:0-5524 GCA_964413895.1 uncultured Anaerolineaceae bacterium | reverse complement strand
CGCCGCAATTCGCCGCGCACCAGCGTCACCAATTCCTCATCGGACAGGTCAACCAATTCTTCCCGTTTGTACCCGCCGACAAACACGCGCAGCAAAACCTGATCATTGGGCGCGCGACCGCTAAATTTGGTGGACACCCACGTACATGCCATCAATTTGCAGTCTTCGCTTTTGGGAACCACAAACCCGAAACCATCGAGCGGGTGTTCAATTTCGGCGCGGTTGAATGCCAGCGACACCGTGGCGGTGGAAAGGTAGCGAATTTGGCGCAATTCGGTTGCCAATTCCGTCGAGTGGGCTTGCAGTAAATTGGCGGCGACGTATGCCGGTGTGGCAATCACCACCCGGTCAGCTTGGCGCACAATCCCGTTGGAAAGTTCCACCGTGTACCGCCCATCTGCTGTGCGGGAAAGACCATCCACCCGCACGTTGGAAATCAACTCGCCGGTTAAATTATCAACAATCGCGTTCACCAGTTCCATCAACCCGCCCCGCAGGGTCATAAAAAGGGGAAGCTTCGGCGGGGAATTGCCGTTCTGCGACGCTTTCGCCCGCGCTTTCATCTGGCTCAACATCCCTTTGATGAGACTGCCGTGTTCTTTCTCCAGCGCAATAAAGCGGGGGAAGGTGCTTTTCAGGCTCAAGTGTTCTGGGTCGGCCACGTAAATACCTGCCATCAGCGGCTCGGCGATTTTATCCAGCGCCTCGCGCCCCAACCGGCGGATGATGAAATCGGACAGGCTTTCGTCCGCATCGTCCATTTTCGGGGGGATGAACAAATCCAGTCCCATCCGCAGTTTGCCCAGCGGCGAAATGAGCGGCGAGAGCGCAAAGGGCATAAAACGGGTGGGCACAATGAGCATCACCCCGTCGGGCAGGGGTTTTAGCTTGTTTTTGTGGACGACATACGTTTTCCGGCGGTCATCATTTGTGCCGATGAGCCGGTCTTTCAGCCCCAATTCGATTGCCAGGTTGTATGCCCAGGGTTTCTGGCTGATGAACGAATCGGGCCCGCCTTCGATGACGAAACCGTTGCTGGCATTGGTGACGATTTTTCCGCCGAATTTGAGGTCTTTTTCCACCAGGGTGTAGGTGAGATTGACGTTGTTTTCTTGGGCGTATTTTTGCAGATAGTGGGCGGTTGCCAGTCCGGCAATCCCCCCGCCGATGATTACAGTATGAGTCATGATAGTTTCAGGTTCCGAGTTTTAGGTTCAAGGTTTCAGAGTTTCAGGGTTGCAAAGTAGCAATCAGTTTTCAGTCGTCAGTTTTCAGCAATCAGCATTCAGCATTCAGTCAATCACCAATTGCCAATAACCAATCTCACGCAACACGCATCGCGTTTTCCACCATCTCCCGAATCATTGCCACAAATGCCGGGTGGGTGCCAACGGTTTTGGCGCGGACGAGAGTCAACCCCAACTCGGCGGCTTTTTGCTTCGCCACCGTGTCGAGGTCGTACACCACTTCCATATGGTCGGAGATGAAGCCAATCGGTGCGATGAGCACGTTTTGCACGCCGTCAGCTTTCAATGTTCGCAGGTGGTCGCTGATGTCCGGTTCCAGCCAGGGTTGGTGTGGCGGACCACTGCGACTCTGATACACCAGTCGCCAATTTTCACTGCCCACTGCCGCGGCGATTTTTTGCGTCACGTGGGTCAGTTGCGCCACGTATGGGCTTTCTTGCGCCATTTCGATGGGGATGCTGTGTGCGGTGAAGGCGATATGCGCCCCAGCGGGGAGTTGTGCCAGCGCAGCACGCACGTGCGCGATGTTCGGTTCGATGAAACCGGGTTGGTCGAAAAAGACGGGCAAGGGGGTGAATTGCAACGCGTCTGCGCCGATTTCGCTTTGGGTGCGGGCAAGTTCATCCAGATAAAGTTGATAGCTCACGTATGAATCATACGCGGCGGTGATGAACACCAGCGCCCGTTTCACTCCATCCGCCATCATTTGGTGCAGCGTGTCTTTCAAAAACGGTTTCCAATGCCGGTTGCCAAAATAAATGGGCAGTGCCAGCCCGTGCGCGGCAAAGTCTTTTTCCAGCGCGGCAATCAGGGCGCGGTTTTGGGCATTGATGGGACTGACTCCGCCAAACAACCGGTAATGCTCGGCGATGCCTTCCAATCGCGCGCGCGGCACACGCTTGCCTACAATTCCTTCTAAAAAGGGAATAACGTCTTCTTGCCCCTCCGGTCCACCGAAGGAGAGGAGGAGCAGGGCGTCGAATAGTTTTGGGGTTTCAGGTTTCGGGCTCATAAGGTTCAATTCCAACGTTTCAGGTCAGGTTTGGTTGAAAATAGTGAATAGTGAAAAACGAATAATGGATGAAATCTCCAACAATTGATTTTATTTTTCACTTTTCATTATTCGTTTTTCACTGTATTCATGCACAAAATCCACCAGTTCCGCCACTTTTTCGGGCGAGGTTTCTTTGTGCAGCCCGTGCCCCAAATTGAAGATGAAACCGGGATACCCGCGCATCTGGTCAATGATGGCAGCGGTACGCTTTTTCAGCACATCGGAGGGCGCAAAAAGCGTCACCGGGTCGAGATTACCCTGGATAGCCACATCGTTGCCAAGGATGCGGCGCGCGTCTTGCATTTCAATGCGCCAATCCACGCCAATGACATCGCCGCCCGCGGCTTTGATGAGGGGCAGCATCCCGCTGGTATGGGTGCCAAAATGGATAACCGGCGCACCCGATTTCTGGGCACGCTGAATGGCCCGGCGCGAGTGAGGCAACACATATTCACGGTAATCGGTGGGGGAAAGCGTCCCCACCCAGCTATCGAATAGTTGTAGAACCTGCGCGCCCGCTTCTGCCTGCGCGAAAAGGTATTCACCCACCAGTGTGGCGAGCTTTTCCATCAGCGTGTGCCACGCGGCGGGGTATTCATACATCAGGCTTTTGGTGCGCATGAAATTGCGTGACGAGCCGCCTTCGATGGCGTAACTTGCCAGGGTGAATGGCGCACCGGAAAAACCAATGAGTGGCACGCGGCCAGCTAATTCCTTGCGGGCCAGGCTCACCGCTTGCAGGGTGAACCAGAGACTTTCGCGGGGGTCGGGTTGGGTCAGGGCGTCAATATCGGCGGGGGTGCGGATGGGGTTGTGGATGACGGGACCTTCGCCTTTTTCAAAGGTCAGTTTTAGCCCCATTCCTTCCAGTGGGGGGAGAATATCGGCAAAGATAATAGCTGCATCGATATTAAAAGCATTCACCGGCTGGAGCGTTACTTCTACTGCCAATTCCGGTGTTTTTATCATTTGCAGAATAGTATATTTTTCGCGCAGGGCGCGGTATGCAGGCATATATCGTCCCGCCTGCCGCATCATCCAGATGGGTACGGCATCGGTGGGGCGACGGTGGCAGACGTCAAGAAATCGAGTGTTCATAAATAGGTTCCGTGTTTCGAGTTTCAGGTTTCTCCCTTTGAAATCCCCTCTCCCTTGAGGGAGATACCCAAAGGGCACAGGTGGTTAGGGAGGGGGCAACTATTTCCACAGCGCCAGAGTTTCTTCTGCCGGGTGGTAGATGGCGGTGTACAGTGGCGTGTCCCGTTCGGTAAAGCGGCGCACTTCGGTGCGGCGCAATTTGTACACCAAATCCGAAAAATGCGTCAGGTCATCGGTTTCATACACCACCACAAATTCGTGGTCTTGCAGTCCCACCGAGTAGAGCAGCAATTGGGTGATTTCCGGGTGTTCTTTGCCAATGCGGATATGTTCGTTCATCATCCCCTGCCGTGCTTCCCGGCTCATCAGATACCAGTCGGTGGTTTTGACAAAAGGATACAGGATGAGATACGGTTTGCGGTTGTCGGTGAAGGGGTCAATCTCTTGGGTAGAACGAGCTTTGGTGTACACTGATGGTTTGGTGAAACCCCACAGGGCGTGAACCAGGTCGACCAAATGACGGTGTGGGTTGGTCACCTGGGCAAATTTGGTGAAGAATGCTTGCGTGGCGGCGGGGTCTTCCGCTTCCAGCGTGCTCCACACCAAAATATCGGCGTCGGCTTCAGTGGGGAAGACTTGATAGATTTTCACCACGGGGGCGGCTTCGCGCAGACCGGCGAGCCATGTTTGCCGGAGTTCAGCCCGTTCTTCTGGCAACAAATCATAATACAACGGCGAAAATCGGAAGAAAGCATAATGGTTGAGGGCTTTGACAGGTTGGGTATTTGTCATAAATTTGATGTCCTTTTCCAGAAATTTATCTGCCGGAATATTTGAGATTGGTTATTGGCAATTTGTCACTTGTCATTCGCAAATTCGTCTAATTTTACAATTTGCATTTTGAATTTTGCACTGCATTTTTATCCCAGCCAGCGCGCCGCATCGAGGGCGTGGTAGGTGAGGATGATGTCTGCCCCGGCGCGCTTGATGGCAGTGAGTGTTTCCAGTACGATGGCGCGCTCGTCGAGCCAGCCTTTTTCGGCGGCGGCTTTGACCATCGCGTATTCTCCACTGACATTGTAGGCCGCCACGGGCACGTCGCATTGTTCACGGGTTTGGCGGATGATGTCGAGATACGCCAGCGCAGGTTTCACCATAATCATATCCGCCCCTTCCGCTAAATCGAGTTCCACTTCGCGCCGGGCTTCGTGGCTGTTGGCGAAATCCATCTGGTGCGTTTTGCGGTCGCCGAATTTGGGTGCGCCGTCGGCGGCGTCACGGAAGGGACCGTAATAGCTGCTGGCATACTTCACGGCGTAGCTCAAAATGGGCAGATTGATGAAGTCATGCTCATCCAAAATCTGGCGGATGGCGCGCACCATGCCGTCCATCATCCCACTGGGGGCGACGATATCCGCGCCGGCGCGGGCGTGCGACAGGGCGACCCGTTGCAAAATTTCCAGCGTGTCATCGTTCAAAATTTCTTCGCCGCGCACAATGCCGCAATGCCCGTGGCTGGTATATTCGCACAGACACACATCGGTGACAACCAGCAAATCGGGATATGCCTGTTTGATGGCGTGGGTGGCTTGCTGAACGATGCCATCGCTGGCGAAATTTTCCAGCCCTACCGGATCTTTTTCGATGGGGATACCGAACAGGATGACGGCGGGGATGCCCAACGCAACGGCTTTTTCTGCTTCTTTGACCGCTTCATCCACCGAAAGTTGCGCGATGCCTGGCATAGAGGGGATGGGTTGGCGAATGCCTTTGCCGTGCCGCACAAAAATCGGGTAGATGAAATCGGCGGGGGAGAGATGCACCTCGCGTACCATGCGCCGCATCGCGGCGGAATGTCGCAATCGGCGCGGGCGGATGGGGAGATTATATGTGGTCATGATAGTTTCTCGTTTCGGGTTTCAGGGTTTTACCCCCTCCCCCTCCCCCCCCCCCCCCCCCGGGGGGGGGGGGGTCCTCTCCCCCCCCTCTTTTTCTCCATCTCCCCTCCCCCCACCACGCAAAAAAACCAAAAACCAGTTTTTTCCATGAAAAACAAAAAAAAAAAACACAAAAAACAAAATACAATCAACGCCACAAATCTCAATTCACTTGTACACTAGGACCA
>CAYPUV010000248.1:0-5531 GCA_964413895.1 uncultured Anaerolineaceae bacterium | reverse complement strand
TGTGAGACCTCTGTGAAACTCTGTGTTACAACTTGCTTGCTGAATAGTTACAGAAAATCAAGTATCTGGTTGGCGTTTGCGCCCATCGCTGATACAATAATTGCACACAGTGGCCGATACATTTGAAAAATGAAAGGGGTTTGAACAAATGGACTATCGCTATTTGGGCAGAACCGGTATGAAGGTGAGCCAGTTGTGCTTGGGGACAATGACAATGGGGCGCGAGGCGGACGAAGCCACCAGTCATCAGCTGCTCGATGCCTTTGTGGCGGCGGGCGGCAATTTCATCGACACGGCAGACGTGTACACCCGTGGCGTATCTGAAGCTATTGTGGGGCGCTGGCTAAAAACCAAAAACCGCGACGATTTGGTCATGGCAACAAAAGTGCGTTTCCCGATGGGGGAAGGCGTGAACGACCTCGGATTGAGCCGCAAGCACATTCTAGCGGCGGTGGAAGCCAGTTTGCGTCGCTTGCAAACTGATTATATTGACCTGTATCAGGTTCACTGTTGGGATCCCGGCACGCCGCTGGAAGAAACGCTATCGACCTTGAATACGCTGGTGGAAAGCGGAAAAGTACGTTACATTGGGGCGAGTAATTTTACGGGATGGCAGTTGCAAAAGGCAATTGATGTGAGCAAACAACTGGGGGTGGAAGTATTTTCTAGCTTGCAACCGCTCTACAACCTGCTCGACCGCTCTACCGAGTGGGAGTTGATTCCCGTATGCCAAAATGAAGGGTTGGGCGTCATCCCGTGGAGTCCGCTGCGAGGCGGGTGGCTCAGTGGAAAGTATCGTCGGGGGATGGTGAAACCGCCCCGCGGCTCGCGAGTGGAGGATGCTGAAAAGCACGGCTGGAGTGAAGCGTGGAGTGCCTATAATAATGACCGCACATGGCATGTGATTGATGAATTGCTCGCGGTGGCGGAAGAAACGGGCAAGACAGTGGCACAAGTAGCGCTGAACTGGCTGGTACATCGTCCCGGAGTCACCGCGCCTATCATTGGGGTGCGGACAATGGCGCATTTACAGGATAATCTCGGCGCGGTGGGGTGGCAACTCAGCGAGAAGCAGCAGACGCGGCTCACTGCCGCCAGTGAACTGTCATCGCTATACCCGCATGATTTCATCGCCCAGGTGGTGGGGAAGCGGTAACTTGTATCGCCTTCGTGTTGCGCAATAAAAAAACCGGAGCCATTTTCGGCTCCGGTTTTTTGTCTGGAAAATTCATTAAAATAGCTGAAATCGACTGGTAGCTTTCACAATTTTTTGCTGGTAGTCGGTAACATATTCCAGTAATTTTTGACGCAGTTCTTCCCATTCTGGACTGTTTAGAGCTTGCAACATCGAATCCATGTCATCGGTGACAAACCCCATCAATATTTGTGGCGCGTCGCCGTAAACAGTGTACCACGCTTCAGAAGGTCGCAACCCCAAACGCATGACTCCTGGCGCAAATTCGCGCACGGTGAATTCAAAATACTCGTTTTCTTGCCCGGCTTTTATGTCCCAAGTTGTTAGCAATTTGATCATAAGCGGTCTCAAATCTAAAACTGAGAGTCGGTGAATGGTTATTGTATCACTTTGAGCATAGCAGAATTTAAGTAAACGTGCAAGCGATGATGTGGGGTGCAGAGTCAACGATTTTCATTCAGGGGATGGTGTAAGTGGCGATTGTTTCTCCTTGCGCGTCCTTTAGGGCGACCGTATCGCCACTAAACCACGCGGGCTTGTCCTGCCCCCAGTACAGGTCGGCAAAGTTGCCGGTTCCGGTTGTGGTGTGGATGGTTACATTGCCACCATTCCACAGGAAAAGATTGGGGAAATTATAATCCCCCAATGCCGAACCGGTGAGCTTCCACCCATACAAATTGACCCCCGGGCCGTTGTTTGAGATAGTAACCGCTTCTTGTTCCAGTTCGCCATATCCCAACACGCTGGTAATTTCCAGGGCTATTTCACCCAGTGGTGGCGCTGTGGCGGTGGGAATGGGGGTGACGGTAGGGGTAGGGGTGAGTGATATATCTGTTGGCGCGGGGCTGGGGCTTCCGTTGGCTTGACTTGGTGGTTCAAAAGGGATGGGGGTAGCGGAGGGGAGAGGGATAGGGGTAAATGTGGGTGTGGCTTGTGCCAATCCCCCGCTGGGAATGTAAATAGTTTGCCCTGCCTGGATCTGGTTGGGGTTGTCGATGTTGTTGGTGAGCATAATATCTTCTTGAGAAACGTTGAAGCGCTCGGCGATTGCACTTAAACTGTCGCCCACCTGTATCACGTATTCCTGTGGCTCGACGGGAGTGGTTGGCGTGGGAAGCGCTGGAGTAGAGGTGGCATCTGGTGACAATGAGGTGGGGACACGCTGCGACGATGCTCCAGCTTGTTTTGGGTTGTCCGGTTGGACAGACAGATTGCTCCCTGTGCCTGACCAAACCCAGGGGCCAACAAAAAGCACCACAATTAGGCTGACGACGATGGAGACAAGCGCGTTGATTGCGATGATCATCCACAGCGTTTTGGATGGTAATCCACCCGTTGTTTCGTCAAACTCTTGATACCTGCGGTATGACGGTTTTCGATTCATAGTAGCGAAATTATACCAGTATTTTGGACGCTCGACAATTTGAGTTATGGTTAAGTTGTGGTCGCCTTGTTTGTGCAAGGGGCTAATGCAACCGGTACACTACCAGGAACGAGTGTCCATCACCGTGGTGTGCAATGGCAGCTTGCAACCCGGTGACTGTTTCTGATGGAATGTTTTCTCCGGCAATTTTAACCCCAACAATGGAATACTTGTTATCGGGCCACATTGGCATATTACCACCTGGTTCGGCTGCCGGTTTCTCTATTTTTATTTGCAGTGTTTGACCGCGATCATTTTTTACCATTATTACCGCGTTGAACACGCGCTGATCCTGTTGATCAATAACATCCAGGTAGAGCATATTGGGTGCAAGATTGTCTGCCGGGGTAACGTGATGTACTTTGTCTACCGTGCAGAATGATTGCGTGCCCACCGGTGAAATCTGCACCCCCAGGTGTACTGCATCGTTGATTGCATCGCTAGGGGGCGGAGTGGGTGAGCCTTCCGCCGGCAGGGGAGTTTCTGCATCGGTAGGAGGTGGGGTGCTGGCAGCGCCCGTCAGTTGAAACGTGAACAAAAAACTGGTGGGGTCAAAATTTGAATTTGGATATTCACCCCCCAATCCTACGTTGACCACAGCCTCTGAGGGATAGTTTTTATGAACGACCTTCACGGTGTATGTCCCCAGGGTGGCGGTCATTCTGTAATTGCCCAAAAAGTCATCTAACGGGCCTTTTGTAAAAATTGTATCGGTGACGGTTTTCCCCGCAGCCTCTTTGCGGCTAATCGCCACTTTTGCATCGGGGATGGGATCGCCGTTTTGGGCGAGTACTTTCACCATAATGTACCCTGGAGGCAACGCATGCTCCGGGTTGATTTCGTCTTTGTCTTGCCACAGACCAGATACAACTTTCCATTTGGGGCCGTCCGCTTCAACAGGTTGCACCTGAACGCCCTGACCCAGGTAAATCAGGCGATGGTCCCATTTTTTTATCTTTGGGACCAGGCCACGGCGCTGATTCCACCCTGGGGGTACAGGGCCGTCGGCGCGCACCTTAGAGGGGAGGTCGCGCAACATTTGAATGATAGGCAGCTCCCCGTTTAACCCAAATTTTAAATCGTACCAGTGCGTGAACCACGCGCCCTGTTCCCATTGCCCGGATGTGTCGCGTCCAAATTCTTTTTCACCCATGTGCCAGGGCATCACGGCGAAGAAATAATCTGGGACAGGGTAACTTTCTGTAGAACCATCTGGTTTGTTGATCACCATTTCTGCATCGCCTTGAATAAACTGAAACATTTTGAAGTTTAACTCAGAAGCGCGTTGGGCAGTTGGCTCAGGGTAAATGGGGTCTAGCCGGTCACCAGTTTCCCAGCCGCCTTCCGTCATCATAATGGGAATCGATTCAAGCCCCTCTTGCGTAACCAGGTGATTCCAATATTCAAAAGCTCTGAAGCAGGTAATGTCTTCCAGAATGGTAATGGCCGGGTTTTTTTGTTCCTGGCGGAGTTGATTAACTTGCTTGCGGGTCATTTTGTGCCAGGAGAAGGCAACGACGTCTTCTTTGGTCCAAAAATCCGGTTGGCCCTGTTTCAGCCATTCTGCTTTGGTTATGGGGTCGCCAAACATTCTCACCCGGTCGTTGGGGTAATTAAAGGGGCGGCCTTTGCCGTAATTGTGCAGCGAAATCCACATCCCCTTTTCAAGCGCCTCACGTCCATCTGGTTGCTGCAATAATATTTGAATGGGGTTGCGGGACTCGGTGGGGCCGACATTGAAAGCCACAAATGCGGGAAACCCACCCAGCGCCTGAATGCGGTGTGCGTCGTGGATGAGGTTTTTGATCACAATTTCTTCCCAATGGGATGGCCGACGAAACCCCTTCCATTCCACATCGGCGTCTGGCTCGTTGTTTGTTTCAAAATAACGCACCCCAATTTTTATCAGGCGATCGATGGTTTTTTCTACTGCGCCTCCCAATCGGGTGGGGTTTTTGCTAATAAAGCGACACACAGGCATCACTTCAATGTCAATCAGTCGCTTGGTAACGGCTTCAGCGTTGTAGTCGGGGGGAACATTCAATTTAACCCACTTCAGGCCCATCTCCAGGATGCGTTTCTGCCATTTTAACCAATCTTTGCGTCCCCACTGATACTGACTGGGCGACCAGTGAATGCCGCGTCCGTTGTCGGCAGGGGGGCGGGGGTATTCGCTCAGTTTCATAATGACCTCGCTTTTTGAGTTTCAGGTTCAAGGTTAAAGCATCCAAACCGGCGTTGACACCGAGTTTGGCGAGGGTATAATGTTGAGTAGAAACAGGACGTCAACGTGAATTTGATTTTCACAAAACGCCACTCATAGATATTAATGTGCAGTCCAATCCATTTTCCCAGTTGGCGCTTTCCAACAGGGGATTTTTTGTCCAAGCATCCAGTAAAACAGCATTGCCAGAGCTGGTGTCAGTATTGATAGGGCACGGAGATTAGGGAGAGGTTTTTAATCTCCCAGTCTCTAATATTGAATTGTCACCGGCGTGCCAATATCTACCCAATTATACAATGTTTTGGCATCTGCCAGGCTCAAAATAATGCACCCGTATGATACACGCTGACCCAAATAGCCGTCCCACAGGGTGTAGCCGGTATTGCGCACCGTAGGCAGGGCATGGAAGCCATTCTCTAGTGGCCCGGCCCAATAGATGCCCAACCAATAGGGCATATCCAAATCCCAGGTACTGGCGTAGGCCATTGGGATTTTATCTAAAATCTGATATTGTCCCGGCGCTGTATCGCGCCCAGGTTCACCAGTTGAGACAGTAAATTGATTAATTAACTGTCCATTCTGATATAAGTACGTTTTTTGCTCAGAAATATCTACCACCACTTTCTTTCGTGTCGTTATCGCCGGGGCGCTGGTTGGTGTGGGCGTTGGTGGGGGAGGGGGCGGCGACG
>CAYPUV010000247.1:0-5537 GCA_964413895.1 uncultured Anaerolineaceae bacterium | reverse complement strand
AAAACTCTGGGGACGCACCTGATTTTGAGACCATAGTACCTGCCGTACAAGCGCGTTTTGTATTGACTTATGTCACATCTGTGAGTATAATAAATTTATTGTTATGTAAGCTATTCCCGCTCAATTTGGGGGGGACAAACCTGACCGGTTTCAAGAATCTGTCGGGTTTAGCTCCACTTCCCCCTTGATTGTTGAGTGGATGCCACGTAAAGGTGAAAGCTATGGGGTTGTTTGCTAAAGTTTTTGGACAATCTGACGCCAGTAGCGGCAACGTTGCCAAACAGCGGTTGCAAATTGTTCTGGTACAAGACCGAATTAAATTGCCGCCGCCAGTAATGGATGCGTTGCGCGGCGAACTGGTTGCCGTCCTCTCTAAATATGTCGATGTAGATACCAGTGGTGTTGATATTTCACTTTCCAAGCATGCCCGTCAAAGCCGATTAGTGGCCGACATCCCCATTGTGGGGGCCAAAAGCGAAGTTCATTAAGAAATAGAATCCCAATAACCAGCGATTGACCATCAGCCAAATTGTTTTATAATCAATGGCTGGAGGTTAATCGCTGGTTATTTTTTTTGCGTATGAATATCCATCTTTGGCGAAAATTTGATTTTATAATGCTGCTCATTGTGCTGCTGCTCATCACATACGGCGTGGTGATGATTTACAGCGCCACCCAGAGTACCGTTGACCTGCAACTATTGTGGAGAACACAACTCATTCGGGCGGGAATTGGCGTGGTGGCGATGTTCATCGTTGCCGCCGTAGATTATCGCTACTACCGCGAGCTGCATCATTTGTTGTACATTGTCGTCGTCATTTTGCTGGTCGCATTGCTGACGGTAGGCGAACTCACCGGTGGCACGCAGCGCTGGTTTGCCGGTGGGGCAATCCAGCCGGGGGAAATAACAAAGCTGGTAATCATCATTGTTCTGGCGCGATTCTTCAGTGACCACGACGGCGAAATGGACAAATTCAAATATCTACTGCTGTCGATAGCCACTGTGGGGCTGCCAATGGTGTTGATATTCTTAGAACCAGATTTGGGGACCAGCTTGATTATCGGCTTTATTTGGTTGGCGATGGCGTTAATGGCAGGGATGAAACTGTTTCACCTGGGGTTGTTGGGTGGGGCAACTGCGTTGGCCAGCCCGGTAGTATGGTTGGCAATGAAAGATTATATGCGCCAACGCATCGCCTTGTTTCTGAACCCGGCCGGCAACCCCGACGACTATTACAATGTGCAGCAAGCGCTTATCAGTATCGGTTCCGGCGGCTGGTTGGGCAAGGGATTTGGCAACGGCACGCAAAATCAGCTCCGCTTTTTACGGGTGCGCCACACCGACTTTATTTTTTCCGTCATTGGCGAAGAACTGGGGATGCTGGGCGCAATCTTGCTGCTGGTATTGTTTGTGTTGCTGCTGTGGCGCATTTTGCAGGCTGCTAACATGGCCGGCGACTCCTTTGGACGCTTAATTTGCGTGGGCGTAGCTGCCGTTATCTTTGTGCAATCTTTTGTGAACATCGGCGTAAACCTGGGACTGATGCCTGTTACCGGCACGCCGTTGCCTTTTGTGAGCTATGGAGGCAGTTCACTGGTTACATTTTTGTTGGGATTGGGATTGGTACAAAGCGTATTAATACACCGAAAGCGACTTGATTTTGAAGCGTAACCTTTTTCATCCTCCTTACGGAATTTATGTGATTGCCCTTTGGGCGCTAGTATTGAGCTTGCAAAATGTCATCAGGCTGATGTATACTCTCACAAAAGGGTTCACCTACCCTGGGAGCAATGGCCCGCTGACACAATTATACCTGTACCAATGGGTAACTGTTGCCTTTAGCCTTGCCTTTTTAGGGGCAGCAGTAGGTCTGTGGCGCAGAGAAAAGTGGGGACGACTTTTATTTTTGGTCACGGCCCTGCTTTTTTTTGTGGTTGCCATAATGGGATTAGTCACCACGCAAACAAATACATTGTCCCCTGTAGCAAAAATAGCGTTAGGCATGCGCTACGGCCTCTCCATTGTACTCCCCTGGTGGTATTTGAGCCTCTCATTTGTTAAAAATACCTTCACCAACACCAAAATTGCAGAGGAATGAGTTGATGACAAACAAAACACCTGCCAGAGTTCGCTATGCGCCCAGTCCCACCGGATTTTTCCACGTGGGGGGGGCCAGAACTGCTCTGTACGACTATCTCCTGGCGCGCAACACGGGTGGCGCGTTCATTGTGCGCATTGAAGACACCGACCAAAAACGCTACAACCCCGAAGCTGTGGCCGACCTGCTCGACGGCTTACGCTACCTGGGACTTAACTGGGATGAGGGCGTGGAAGTTGGCGGTGACTACGGGCCATACTACCAAACCGAACGCCTGGACATTTACCGGAAATACATTCAGCAATTGATAAATGAAGACCACGCCTACCGCTGTTTCTGCTCGCCAGAGCGCCTGGAACGGGTGAACCGGGAACGGCAAAAAGCAAAACTCAACCCCGGCTACGACCGTCATTGCCGCAGCCTGACGCGCGAAGAATCAGACCGCCGGGCGGCGGCAGGCGAGCCATTCACCGTGCGCATCAAAATTCCATTGGCTGGAAGCATCACCCTGCACGATGTCATTCACGGCGATATTACCATCGAAAATGAGATAGTCAATGATGCTGTTTTGATGAAATCAAACGGCATTCCCACCTACCATTTTGCCGTGGTGGTAGATGATCACCTGATGAAAATTACGCACATTTTGCGCGGCGATGAGTGGATTAGCAGCTTCCCCATTCACCTGCACCTGTACAATTTTCTGGGGTGGAAGCCACCTATTTTTGCACACCTGCCCGTCATTCTCAATCCGGCGGGCAAAGGGAAAATGAGCAAGCGCGAAACTCGCGCCCCCGATGGCACAATCACCCCCGTGTTCGTCCACACCTTCAAAGAAATGGGCTACTTGCCAGAAGCCTTGTTCAACTACCTGGCGCTGGTCGGGTGGAGCTATGATGACAAAACCGAAATTATGACCCGTGAAGAGATCATCGAACGGTTTAGCCTGGATCGCGTCAACGCATCGCCCGCCTCATGGAACTACGAAAAGCTCAACCATTTCAACGGCGTGTACATTCGCAGCCTCACTGTGGAAGACCTCACCGACCGCCTGCTGCCCTTCCTCCGCCGGGCGGGCATCAACGCCAGCCGGGAAACAATGCTGAAAATCACCCCGCTCATTCAAGAGCGGCTCACCCTGCTCACCGACGCGGCGGGAAAAGTCGACTTTTTCTTTGTGGATGAATTGTCGGAATTTGACCTGAACCTGCTCACGCCCAAAAAATTGACCCTGGCAGACGTGCCGGCCATTTTAGAGAAAGCCAGAACCGTGCTGGCCGAGGCCGAGTTCACCCACGATGCGCTGGAAGCCAGTCTGAAGCAGGGCGCGGCAGAGATGGGGTTGAAAGCCGGGCAATTCTACCAGCCCATTCGTGTAGCCACGTGTGGCAGAAAAGTCGCGCCACCCCTTTACGGCACTCTGGAAGTGTTGGGGAAAGAAACGGTACTGCACCGCATCGACCGGACGCTCCAGCGACTCGGCGACTCGGTGATTTAACGTTTCAGCGCAGAGGTGAAGAAATAATTCGTCATTTGAAAGAAGGTGTTATGATGACCCATGTGAACCCAAACGAAAAAGAAATTATCGCAGCGGGCGGCTCAAGTTTTATCCGCAAAATTATTGAGGAACACAATGCCAGTGGACGCTTTGGCGGCAAAGTCCACACTCGCTTTCCCCCTGAACCCAACGGCTACCTGCACATTGGGCACGCCAAATCCATTTGCTTAAACTTTGGATTGGCAGAAGATTATGGCGGCAAATGTAACCTGCGTTTTGATGATACCAACCCGGTGAAAGAAGAAACTGAATTTGTAGAAGCAATTCTGGAAGACATTCACTGGTTGGGCTTTGATTGGGAAGACCGCCTTTTCTATGCCTCTGACTATTTTGAGCAGTTGTACGAGTATGCCGTGCAACTCATTAAGGCGGGTAAAGCGTATGTTGATGACCTCAGTCCCGCTGAAATCCGCGAATATCGCGGCACGCTCACCAAACCGGGCCAGGAAAGCCCACACCGCAATCGCCCGGTAGAAGAGAATCTTGACCTGTTTGAGCGCATGCGTGCCGGGGAATTTGCCGATGGAACTCACGTGCTGCGGGCAAAAATTGATATGGCATCGCCCAACCTGAACCTGCGCGACCCGGTAATGTACCGCATTCTGCACACCACCCACCATCGCACCGGCGACAAATGGTGCATCTACCCCATGTACGACTGGGCGCACGGGCAATCTGATTCGCTTGAGGGAATTACCCATTCACTCTGCACGCTGGAATATGAAGACCATCGCCCGCTGTACGATTGGTTTTTGGACCAACTGGGCATTTATCACCCGCAGCAAATTGAGTTTGCCCCGCTGAATCTGTCACATACGATTTTGAGCAAACGGTTCTTGCGGCGTTTGGTGCGCGAAGGGCATGTGCGCGGCTGGGATGACCCCCGCATGCCGACCATCGCCGGGCTGCGGCGACGCGGGTACACACCGCAATCCATCCGCGACTTCTCCGATCGTATCGGTGTGGCGAAGAAGGATAGCACAGTAGATATTGCCCTGCTGGAACATTGCTTGCGTGACGACCTGAACAAACGCGCCCTTCGCGTAATGGCTGTGCTGCGCCCCCTGAAACTCATTATCGACAACTATCCTGTCGGGCAGGTGGAAGAGGTGGAGGCCGTCAACAACCCGGAAGACGAAAGCGCCGGGACGCGGATGCTGCCCTTTTCCCGCGAACTGTACATTGAACAGACCGATTTTATGGAAGACCCACCTAAAAAATATTTCCGCCTGGCGCCGGGGAAAGAAGTGCGCCTGAAACACGCCTATTATGTCACCTGCACCGAGGTGGTGAAAGATGCAGCAGGCAACGCGGTAGAAGTCCACTGCACCTACGACCCGCAGAGTCGCGGCGGTTGGACGAATGACGGGCGCAAAGTGCGCGGCACGCTGCACTGGGTATCGGCGGCGCACGCCATCCCCGCTGAAGTGCGCTTGTACGACCATCTCTTTACCACCCCAGACCCCGGAAACGTGCCAGAGGGAGCAGATTTTACGGCCACCCTTAACCCCAATTCGCTGGAAGTGTTGTCAAATTGTCTGGTGGAGCCGTCGTTGGCTACGGCGAAAATTGGCAGTCGCTTCCAATTCTTGCGGCATGGCTACTTTTGTGTTGACCTCGATACCACTGCTGGGCGCCTGGTTTTCAATCGCGCCGTTGGCCTGCGTGACACGTGGGCAAAAATCCAACGCACACAGAAAAAGTAGGTCACACTGCAAGTATGAAAATCACTGACCCAGGGTTGTTGCAAAGTATCCCTGCGCATTCATTCCCTTCCCCTTTCCCACCCTGACCGCATTACGGCGTTGGCGTTGCGGTGGGGACAATAATCTCTGTAGGAAGTGATGTTGGCGTGGGGGTGGGGGTCACGTCCACGGGTG
>CAYPUV010000246.1:0-5553 GCA_964413895.1 uncultured Anaerolineaceae bacterium | reverse complement strand
GACTATTTACTCAATGTGCTATCTCACTTGTCATAATAGATGCAATCGCCCTACCACCTTGTTTTTCCGTTTTTCCAATTTTCCCATTGCTCAATCGAAAAAATTGTGACATAATCATATAAATCTTGTCGTTGTTTCCTCTATCCCTTGCGTTTTGGAAACGAGGGGGAAGGGCGTGGGAGCAACAGGTTTTTACTGCACTATTCAAAACAACGTCTTGTAATATCCCGGAGGTTTCATGCGACGGCCCGGTATTGTGGTTCCCCCAGGCACGCCCACCGATGCGAACCTGATGCTCAGTTGGCAACCCGGCGCGATTACCTGCAATTATGCCCATTTGCAACAGAATCAGGTATCCAAATACAAAGTGCAACACCCAGACGCAACGATTATTGTGCGCTTTCAACATCCGCACAACTGGTTTACCAACCTGGAAACCACTGCCGTGCGTTACGCAATGCAAATCGCCGGCAAGTGGAACGAGTTGAAGCCGCTTGACCCACTGGTGATTTTTGCCAATGAAATGAATCGCTTTGACCAAAATGGCGATCCGGATGAAGCCAACCAACCTCTATACGAAACCGAGCAATTCTACCAAAGTGTAGGCTGGTGGATTACGCGCACCGCGCAAGTTATTAAAAGCCTGGCGCCGAAGATGAAGCTCGTTGCGCCGCCGTTTTCCCCTGGGCGGCATGAAGATGGCTCCCCCAACGAACACGGCAACATTACCGAACCCTTTGCCGGATACGATTATCTGGCCGATGCAATCCATGCTTATTTTGACGATACCCTTGCTTTCCACGCCTATTGGGGAGACCCCAACGGCTCAAGCCGGGAATGGCTGCAAGATCCAGAAATATCAAGCTGGCACGCCTTTCGCTGGCGGCGATTGCTGGCGTTGTGCAAAACCCGTTACAATATCGACGCTAAAATAGTTATTGATGAGGCCGGCAACTTTGCCACTTACGACTCAGATTTCTTTGAGCAGCTCACGTATTTCAGCCAACACACCCTCAACGACCCCCGGGTGCTGGCCCTAACCTACTATATTTGGGAAGACCCTACCGCAAATGCCAGCAATATTTTCAACGTGTGGACACAGTACATTCCCGACCTGAAGGCATTTACCCGGCGACTCGCTGCTCAACCAGATATTCTCCCCGGCAGTACGCCCCCCGCCGACTCGCTGCCCGCCCCGTCCACTGCAACCGCCGCTCTCCCTGATGACAAATTCACCGGCATAGACATCCGGGTGATGCTTAACGATGGTCGCATAGAGACGATGCCACTGGAAACATATTTGCGCGGTGTCGTTCCGGCAGAAATCCCGGCATCCTGGCACCCCGAAGCCTTAAAAGCTCAGGCTATAGCCGCCCGCACTTACGCGGCCAACGCCATTCGTCGCGCTCGTTATTTGGGAAAAGCCTTTGACATTCGGGATGATCCTAAAGTTGCCCAAAACTATCGTCCCGACAAAATCCACCCCGCCACCGACCAGGCAATTCTGGACACCAAAGGACTGGTACTGCTTTATGGCCGCCACCCCATCGACGCCGTTTACTCTGCCAATTGCGGCGGACACACCCTGAACAGCGAAGACGTGTTCAAAAAACCCGATGGCTCCCCGGCATCACCCACGCCTTACCTGCGGGGTGTCCCCTGCCCGGCACCCGGCCCCAAAAACGGGCACGGCGTGGGCCTGTGCCAGAATGGGGCGCAATTGCTGGCCAAAGCAGGGTTCTCCTTCAATCGAATATTGACTTACTATTACACCGGCGTCACCATCGCCCCCTGGCAATACAAAGAGACCGCCCCGCCGAGCATGACCACCGTCGGTGTCACCTCACCCGGCAACTGGACCGTCAACATAAAACGGGTCCCCGGATTCTCTATCATTGTGGGCAACCTCGCCGACCGCCCTGACATTGCCATCACCATTACCACCCCGCGCGGCGACACATACGTAACGCGCAGCGGTGCAAAACCGGAATTTGGCGCCGGTGGATTCGAAGCGCTAACCACCGCTGGCCCAGGCGTTTACACCCTTGAATTCTTGGGGCAACGGTTCAGCGTTCAAATGGACGGCAAAACCACTGCCCGGCTAGACTTCAAAACCACAGAAACTTCAACGCCGGCGGCCCAAAGCACTATCAGCGGTATTCTCTCCGATGCTCGCGGCACGCCGCTGGGCGGGCGCACCGTCCGGTTGCAAGCTGCCCATAACGTGCAAGCGTTCACCACCGGCGCCGAGGGGCGTTACATGTTTGAAAATCTCCCCGCCGGAACCTACAATCTGGCCGATGTAGCCAGTGGAGAATCGAAAACGATTACCCTGGACGGCAGAGAATTCAAAACCGTTAATTTAACTTTACCTGCTGCCCCCTCAGATGGGGACTGGGTTGTAGAATCCGAAGTGTGGCCGGGAAGCATTCCGCTGCTGGTAGGCGACATTGGCGTAGCCAATGAACCCATCACGGTCACAGCTCCTTCCGGCGCGCAATCCATTGTCATCAGTGGCGGTAAGCCAGAATATGGCCCCGGCGGGTTTGAAGCCTACGCGCCGGAAAAAGGCATCTACACCCTACAATTCTCAAAAAAAACGTTCACCATTCCCACCACCGGCAAAATGCTCCACCTTACGTTTAAGAAACAACAACCAGAAGCGATGGCCCGCCTTATTTCGTCCGCGCTCCCCCTATCAAAAATAAACACACTGCTAAAACAACTAAAATCCAGCAGTCCTGCCGGAGATTTATTTACCATAGAAGAGGTGTAATTTTGCAACCAGCGCTATTTAATATGCGTCCCCCTGCCCTAACCGTGAGCGCCGTCACCACCCATATTCGTCAGCTCATTGATGCCGACGATATTTTGCAAGACCTTTGGCTGGAAGGCGAGATTTCCAATTGGTCACCGGCCCATTCCGGCCATATTTATTTTACGCTCAAAGATTCCAGCGCCAGCATTCGCTGCGTCGTCTGGCGGTCAACAGCGCGGCGATTAACCTACCGTCCGCGCGGCGATGGTGAAGCGATTCTGGCTCAGGGTCGCGTTTCGGTGTATGAAGCGGGCGGAGCCTATCAGTTTTATGTAAATGACATTGAACCGGCGGGAATGGGTGCGCTGTACATTCAATTTGAGCAGTTAAAACGCAAACTGGCCGCGGAAGGATTATTCAACCCAGAACACAAGCAACCCCTGCCTGCTTTTCCGCGCCGCATCGGTGTGGTCACATCGGCGCGGGCGGCGGCCCTGCGCGACATTCTGAACGTGCTGTCGCGGCGCTATCCGTTAGCCGAGGTCATTCTGTCGCCCACGCCAGTGCAGGGCGCAGATGCGCCGGCGCAAATTGTGGCCGCCCTGACCCTGCTGGCGCAGCACACCCCCGCCGTGGAGGTGATACTTGTGGCCCGTGGTGGTGGCTCCATTGAAGATCTGTGGGCGTTCAACGATGAACAACTTGCCCGTGCCATTTTTGCCTGCCCAATACCTATTGTAACTGGCGTGGGGCATGAAACAGATTTTACCATTGTGGATTTTGTGGCCGACCAGCGTGCCCCCACCCCCTCGGCGGCGGCGGAAGTAGCCACACCGGACGTCGACGAACTGAAGCGGTTAGTCGCCGGGTATCAATACCAATTTCTAAACCTAACCACAGCATTCACCGCACAAGCGCGTGCAGCGGTGCAAGAAGCCCGCTGGCAGCTGCGTCGCGTTTCTCCTCAGGCGCAAATTGATAATCGCCGCCAACAAATTGATGACCTTCTGGCGGCAATCCGGCGCGCCGTGCACTACACCATCAAACTGCGGAGGGAGCAGCTCGCCAGCGCCCAGGCTCGGCTGGCCGCGCTGAGTCCTACCGCCACGCTTTCGCGGGGATACGCCATTGTGCAAAAAGGAAGTGCATTGGTTGCCAGCGTAAATACCGTGTCGGCGGGAGATGCGCTGACCATCACGGTAGCCGATGGTTCTTTTAACGCAGAAGCAACAAGCAACTGACAGTAGTTCTAAAAAAAAAAAGCGAGCAAAGGAAGATTAATATGACCCGTCCCATTAAAGAGATGACCTTTGAACAAGCCCTTACAGAATTAGGCGAAACGCTAGAAAAACTGGAAACAGGCGAATTGCCCCTGGCAGAAGCCATTCAACTTTACGAGCGCGGGATGGCTCTGGCGCAGCACTGCAACCAACAAATCGACGCTGCCGAATTGAGAATAAAAAAACTGGCCCCCTCCGGAGAAGAGGAGGCCTTTGAAGAAACGTAACCCCCTTCCTCAAAAACCAAAGTTGACCATAACAGCTTTTAACAGCTTGCGTTTTCTATCTGGATGATGTAAACTACAATAGTTGGAATAGACTAACCATGCGGAGCTTCATTGGATGGCAGAAAACGGTCGGGCGAAAGCCCTGGAAGTTACGTTAGCAAACTTGCGCAAACGCTTTGGCGACGGCGCAATTATGAAATTGGGTGAAACCACGCACTTAAATGTTGAATCCATTCCAACAGGTGCATTGTCACTAGACATTGCCCTGGGCATTGGGGGATTGCCCAGGGGGCGTATTGTTGAAATATACGGGCCAGAAAGTTCTGGGAAAACAACATTGTGCCAGCATATTATTGCCGAAGCGCAAAAGCTAGGGGGCGTCGCGGCCTTTGTAGACGTGGAACACGCCCTTGACCCCGGCTATGCCGAAAAATGCGGCGTAAACATCGACGATTTATACGTTTCTCAACCAGATACCGGTGAGCAAGCGCTGGAAATTACCGAAGCGCTGGTGCGGTCACAGGCTATGGATGTGGTTGTGGTCGACTCGGTGGCGGCGCTGGTTCCCCGCGCAGAAATTGAAGGCGAGATGGGTGATAGCCACATGGGGTTGCAAGCTCGATTAATGAGCCAGGCACTACGAAAACTGAGCGGCGCGGTAAACCAAAGCAACTGCATCCTCATCTTTACCAACCAGCTTCGGCAAAAAATAGGGATAATGTTTGGCAACCCAGAAACAACCACCGGTGGCATGGCACTGCGCTTTTATGCATCTGTACGGCTAGATATTCGCCGCATTCAGGCTATTAAACAAGGAACCGATGTAATTGGCAACCGCACCAAAGTGACCGTTAAAAAGAATAAAGTCGCGCCCCCATTCAAAATTGTTGAATTCGACATCATGTACAATGAAGGCATCTCCAGAGCGGGAGATACGCTTGATCTTGCCGTTGGAGCTGGCATTGTTGAGAAACGTGGTTCGTTTTACAACTATGGCGAAATTCGTCTGGCGCAAGGCAGAGAAAACGCCAAAGCATTTTTAATTAAAAATCCTCAGCTATTGCAGGAAATAGAGAACAAAGTTAGAGAAGCGCACAACTTAAAACCGCGCGTCGTTGAACCAGAAACGGCGGCCAACTAATTACATATTATTATTGTCACAGCTAGTTATTCATGGCTCGTTTGCTATTTTAGATATATTCCCTGTTCTACAGGGGCCTCTGTGAACGAACAACTATGTTTATCGGGTACGTGTAATTTTACACTGTCAGTGGTGAGTACTGTATTG
>CAYPUV010000245.1:0-5602 GCA_964413895.1 uncultured Anaerolineaceae bacterium | reverse complement strand
CTGTGGTGGTTGTTTTATAGCTCAAACCCGGTGCTGGCAAGCGAGAGGGTTTGGGCAAGAGAAAGTGACTAGACAATTTTTGTCTGGTCGCTTTTTTTTTTGCCAAGCGACCTTAACTTAGGTTCACACCCTTTTTCCTTTGCTTCTCAAACGCTTCAACGTCTTCTAATTCTTCTTGCCAATGGGGGTAACTTTATAATTCAACGTCTGTTCGCTTGTGAAGTGGTGTTCTGGTTCGGAGTTGTCTTTAATTCAAGTTGGTAAGCGGCGTCGGCTTAGCTTAGTCATTAGGCCGTTCTAAAATATTCAGCTCTTTCCCTCAAAATTAAAGAACAAGCCCTTCAAACCGGCAAACTTTGGCCGTCAGCCGGTTAGACTGTATAATCCAAGACCACCTCACAAACAATGTGGATGTTGAGGAGATAACACTGTGCCGAATATTCGCATTCAGGCCTTGGGCACTTTCAGTATGTGGCGAGACGGTACGGCAGTTCCCGATGAAGTTTGGCCTACATCAAAGAGCAAGCAGCTCTTCAAAATTCTACTCACCGATCGGGGTCATCTTGTTTCGGCAGACCGGCTCATTGAATATCTCTGGCCCAATTTGTCGCTAAAAAAAGCCCAAAATAATCTCTGGGTAACAGTTGGTCAGGCGCGGCGCGTGTTGCAGCCCAATTTGCCGCCGCGGACTCGCTCTGCCTATATCATCAAGCACGATGAAGGCTACCTGTTTGAGACCAACAGCGACCACTGGCTGGACGTGGACGCTTTTAGTGATCACCTTCAGACGGCACAACAGGTAGCAGACTCGACCATCCGAATTGAAACCCTGGAAAAAGCGCGACAACTTTACCTGGGCGACTTCCTTGAAGATGACCCTTATGCAGAATGGGCGCTGGCCCCCCGCGATCAGTTACGAGAACAGTATCTAAATCTGCTGGCCGATTTGGCTGAGACCTATGCACAGCAAGGGCAATACCGCCATGCTATTGGACTGTGTCGCCAAAGCCTCGCCCTCGAAAACAGCCGTGAATCCACCTATCGACAACTGATGCTGTACCTCTACTGCGCCGGTGAACAACCCGCCGCCCTGCAACTATACGACGAGGTACGCCAGGTAATGTGGGAAGAAATCGGCGTTGAGCCGGCCCCGGAAACAAGCAACCTCTTTCACCAAATTCAACGGCGTCAGGTAATCGAGGTGGACGAAGATGAGGTTTACCCACGCCCGGTATCAACGCCCGTTAGCACGCAGTTGTTGGGGCAAACACCATTTGTAGGCCGCGCCCAGGAATACGGCCAATTAACCACAATGGTCAATCAGGCTGGCCAGGGCAATGGCTGTGTTGTCTTTGTCAGTGGTGAGCCGGGCATCGGCAAAAGCCGCCTGGTGCGGGAGACGGCTGTGTTCGCCGGCAAAGAGGGCTTTACCACGCTCTTTGCCCATAGTTACCAGGTGGAACAGGCCATGCCTTACCAACCCCTGGTAGACCTGGTCCGATACATCAACGAGACATGGTCGGAGCAAATTGCCAGCCTCCCCACAGTGTGGCTCAGAGAAATCGGTGCACTGGTCCCGGAAATTGCCGGCACTGCCACAGGTCAGGCCATTGTCCCCACCAATATAGACGAAAACCAGCAGGGACGGCTCTTTCAAGCCATCGTGCATTTGTTGTCGGCCATCGCCGGAGAAAATGGCCTCATGCTCAATGTGGACGACATCCACTGGGCCGATACAGCGACGCTCCAATTTCTCCATTACCTGGCCCGGCGTGTGTCCGGCGAACGGATGTTGCTGGCCTGTACCTACCGCCACGAAGAAGTAACGGCCGATGAACACCTGGCTACGCTCATTCATCACCTCCAGCGCGAGCCGCATGTGGCCTTCATCTCTTTAGATCGCCTGTCAAACACAGATATTGATGAATTGCTGGTCGCTCTGGAATCAGTGCCCACCACCTGGAGTGAATGGCTCTATGGCGAAACAAGCGGCAACCCGTTCTTTCTTGTTTCTATCCTTCAATCATTGCAGGAACGGGGAGAACTGGACGAAACCGCGCCGGTCGATACCCTGCCGACGAACATCACCTTACCGGAAGCCATTCAGGAGTCGGTACGGGGACGCTTGCGACAGGCAACGCAATTGGAACAACAGGTGTTGGGCTGGATGGCTGTTTTTGGCCGCAACTTCAATTTTGCCACGCTGCAAGCCATCACCAGCCAGAGCCAGTTGGATTTGCTGGAGGCGGTAGAGAACCTGCTGCAGCGGCAGTTGTGGCAGGAAACGGCTGATGGTTACGACTTTAGCCACCACAAAATCCGCGAAGTGGTCTACCACGACCTGAGCGGGGCGCGTCGAGTTATGTACCATGGCCAAATTGCAGAAACGCTGGCGCAATCGACTGAAGACCACCCGGCACTCTTGGCCCATCATTTTGAACGAGCCGGGAACACGGGGCAGGCCCTGGCCTATTGGTTGCGGGCAGGCGAGAAGGCCCTCAACACCTACGCCCTGCAACAAGCTGTTCGTCACTATGAACGGGCCCTGGCCTTAGCGGAAGGGGCAGCCGACGAGATGGATGCCTACGAAGGGCTGGGCAGGGCCTTTATGTTGCTGGATAAAGTGGCTCAGGCTACGACCGTGTTGCAGCAAGGTATCCAATTGGCGGAAACGCAAGAAGACGACAGTCGTTATGCTCGCCTGTTGTTTACGCGGGCCCAACTTGCCAACCGGCAGCACAAGGTTACCACCAACTACGTACACGCCGCGTTGTCTGCCGCCGAGCGAGCGGGCGATCTGGCGCTGGTTGCCCAAAATCTGTTGCTGCTTACTGAAATCTATGAAGGCCAGGGTATTCTGAATGACGCTCTGACCACCATCACTCGAGCCCAAACCATCAGCGACGAGTTGGGCGATATCCACCTGGCAGCCCGTATCCGCAACGAGATTGGGTTTGTCCACACCCAGCGCGGCGAGTTCGCCGAGGCCATCGACGTCGTCAAGCAGGCCCTAAAACCGTTGGCCCAGCTCGAAGACCGGATGTCACTGGCCTATTCCTGGAATCTGTTGGGACGCGCCTATGGCGGGTATGGTGATTACCAGCAAGCCATCGAGGCGTTTCAGCGCAGCCGGGTTGAAGCAGAAGCGGTCGGCGACGGTTACCTCATTGTCCAAACACCCAATATGTTGGGCTGGCTATACCGTGAATTGTGTGCCTTTGAACAGGCCCTGCACTTTGACCAGGAAGGGATTGCCGTGGCTCAGGAGTGGGCTAAGGAGCCGCCGGAAGTTAGCGCCCGGCTCAATGTCTGTCTGGATGTACTACACCTGGGCGAACCGGACCGGGCCTTAGGGGTGTTGGGCGAAATTCAGGAGCGGATTGAGGCCGGGGCGTTTGGTTTCCACGCCTGGCGCTGGCGGCTGCGCATACTCCACGCCCGGGGGTTGTGTTTGTTGGCCTTGAACCAACTCACTGCTGTGCTGCTGCTGATGGAAGAGGGCTTGACGCTGGCGAAGTCGGCCACGGTGCGCAAGTATATTGCCCTCTACCATGAGGTAAAAGGTCTGGCTCTGGCCAGGTTAGAACAAACAGCCGACGCCATCAGCGAACTGGAAACCGCTGTGCAATTGGCTGATGCCATCCACTACCAACCCCTTTGCTGGCAAGGTCGCGCCCATTTGGCGGCCTTGTATACCGATGTTAAGCGTCTTCAAGATGCCAAAACAAACTTAACCGCTGCCCACCAAATCATCCGGCACATCGCCAACCACCTCACCGATGGAATTCTCCAAAATACCTTCTTGAATGCTGTGCCGGTGCAAGCAATTATCCGGCAATATGATAACTCAATAACTTGATTGCCATTTTACCCCCCACTTAATAAATCTTATTTAGTCCCCATTAAGTTGCGTCTTCTATGATTGGGTCAAGTTCAATCAAATGCAGAGTGTCTTCTCAAAAATCCTGGGTTCGAGAAGATTACCCAACCATTCAATAATGAAAAGGAGAAGAAAATGTCTATGACGAATATCAAACAATCTGTCGAGAATGCAACATCAACCCCAAATCATATTGCAGGCGCCAAGCGCAAAGGAGTAAATATGCCTCACCCACTCGTAACCCAACTCCGTTTTGCTCGCAGTGAATTTGTTCGCTGTTTGGAGGGCGTTTCTGGTGAAGATGCGCGCCATCGCATCATGCCGATGAATTGCATCAGTTGGATGGTCGGGCATATGGCAGCCCAAGAGCAATTCTATTTTGTGTATTTCACTCAAGATGAAGTACCTCACCCGCAACTGAACAAATTGGTCGGTTTCGGTCAACCCGCATCGACCCCGCCATTAGCTGAGATGTGGCAAGTTTGGCACGACATCACCGCAGAAGCCGACACATTTCTAGACACGATAACAACTGAGCAATTATCTACGGAACTGGAGCGGGATCCAAAAGGACTTGAAGATTCTCTGTTTGGAACAGTCAGCGAAGAGATACTGAAAAAGATACAGGCGCGAAACTATGTCCGTGCTGGAGAAAACATCGGTACCAAGCTGCTTCGTACCACTTATCATTATTTTTTTCATACGGGCGAAGCCCATGCAGTTCGCCAACAGTTAGGACACCCGGATTTGCCATATTTCGTGGGCAGTATGCCAGATTATTTGTTTAGATGAGAAACGATCAAAAGAATTTAGCTTGGATCAATGAGTAATCAAAATATAACAATCTGTAGAAATACATAGGAGAAAAAAATGTCTGCAACGCATATCAAACAATCTGTCGAGAGTGTAATAGAATATTATACAGAACATCCTGACAAGGCCCGAGGTCCAGGTACGCCAGTTATTGCCGTAATGGAGGATGGACTTCGGTGCCGAATTGGGACACCTGATGGAACAGCAATCGTAACTGACATGCCAACCGGGATCGGTGGCGGCGGATCGGCGCCCTCCCCGGGCCGGCTATTCCGGGCGGCCTTAGCGAGCTGCGACGCCACGTTTGTAACGCTGCGCGCTGCACAAGTAGGTATTAAATTAACCACACTAGAAGTGATCGTCGAAGGCGATCCAGACGATATTGGCACCCTGGGGTTCCTGGGTATTGATGACTCTATTCCTGCTGGTGAGCACGGCTTACGACTTATCTTTCGCATCGGTGCTGAGAATGCAACCCCTAAACGCTTGCGTGAGCTTGTCAAGTGGATTGAGGCCCACTCACCAGTTGGAGATAGTGTTAGTCGGGCCATCCCAACAAAGGTTGAGGTCGAAGTTGTGTAAGGTGTAAGCGGCACAAGTTGTTGCACGCGACCGCCTACCGCTGCGGTTTCTCACAACCTTGCCTTGTCAGCACAATTAAAATAGGAGTAAAATGATAACATCCACATATAGAGTGACGTTCATAGTTCGCCTTTGGGCGGATGGTAACCCGACAGATGAGTCATCGTGGCGAGGCATTGCCGAGCAGGTTGGCACCGACCGGCAATGCAAGTTTCAAACTTTTGAAGCCTTGCTGGATTGGATGCGCCGGGAAATTGTGCAAAATCAGGCCGATCCGCCGTTATCTGAATTAAAAGGGTGATCCAATACGGTTCACATTGATCTATG
>CAYPUV010000244.1:0-5616 GCA_964413895.1 uncultured Anaerolineaceae bacterium | reverse complement strand
GTAAATACCCGCATTCGTTTTGCGTAGGGACAGAGCATTGCTCTGTCCCTACATAATCAAATGATTTCCATCAGTCAAATTGAACCACCACCGAAAACAAATTGTTAGAATGTTAGTTTTGTCAAATTTCAAACTGCGTAAGATGAGTGATTTAAGAACACAACATCCTGCTGAATACCTTTGGATGCTGTTGTTCAACAAAGTTGGCGACCAATTAATTGTTGACAAACGTTTGCATAAAGAATAGTTTTCTTACTGCTGGGTGACGTTGATTGATCGAGATTACAAAAAGCTGTGCGGTGGCAACCCTCTTGCGTTGAACAGCCGCCGGTATTTAACTGTGCTGGAATAAAGTGAATTAATCGGCTTCAATGTAACACAGTTGTTTGTTGTTGTCAAAGGGGAAAAATTGAGAGTCTATTGCGGTTTGGGAATTACTGAAAAAGGGGAGGGGGAAATGTAGGCGCGGGTTACAACTCTCCCGCCGAGGGAAGGCCCGCCAACCCGCTTGCCTGTCGCACTGCGTCCAGAACTGCTGCTGCCAGCGTCTCTGCCGCCACCGCGCCGAGTACGCTCACGTCGGCGGGGAGTGTTGCTTTGCCCGTTGCCAACGCGAACACGGTGTCCCCGTCGAGCATCGTGTGCACCGGGCGAATAGTGCGCGCCAGCCCATCGTGCGCCATCTGCGCCATTTTTGTGGCTGCCGGTTTGGAGAGTGCAGCATCGGTGGCAACCACTGCCAGTGTGGTGTTCTGCCCAAAGTCGAGCATCGTTTTGCTCAGATCGCCGTGCAGGTGCGCCATCGTATTGGCAAACCCCGCCGACCCATCCGGCATTCGTGCGCCGGCGATGATTTTCCCGCTGGTGGGGTCAACCACGTCCCCAAACGCATTCACTGCCGCCAGCGCCGCCACGGTAATCCCCCCGTGAATCTGGCGGCTGGCACTGCCGAGGCCTGTTTTGGTGGCGAACAGCGGCCCGAATAATTTGCCTACTGTCGCGCCGGTTCCCGCACCCACGCATCCCCGTGTTACGGGGCCAGTGGTGGTGGCCTGGCAGGCGGCATAGCCATCGGTGGCGGTGGGACGCACAGCAGCATTGCCAATCATCAGGTCGAACAGGACGGCGGCGGGCACAATTGGCACCACGCCAACCCCCACGTTAAAGCCGATGTTGTGTTCTTCCAGCCAGCGCATTACGCCATCGGCAGCGGCTAGGCCGTAGGCGCTGCCGCCGGTTAACAACACCGCATGGACGGTCGGCACAGTGTTGAGGGGATTAAGCAGGTCGGTTTCGCGGGTTCCGGGGGCGGAGCCGCGTACATCTACCCCGGCGACAGCCCCGGCAGGGCACAGAATGACTGTGCAGCCGGTGGCGGCCTCGGCGTGGGTGGTGTGTCCAACGGTTATGCCTTTTACGGCGGTGAGGGTATCGTTCATGGTTTCAGGGTGTAATGGTGTAATAGTGAATAGTGCAAAGTGAAAAATGCAAAGTTAAGTGTTGCGGAATCGCCAATCACTAATTTCCAATGACCATTACGCATTACGTTTCACCAAAATTATAGCCTGCGCTGTCACTCCCGTCAACCAATGTGAAAATTGTCAGCCCCCAATCAGCTTTCAGACTGGAAATTTTGCGCCAATTGTGCTACGATGAACACTGATCATTGAGCAATTAAAAATGTGGTGTGCGCGGTGCTGATTTGCACCCTTGCACCCCTGAAACCTGGAATCTGAACGCGCCCATGACCACTAAAACCAAGATTTTCTTTTTTATCATTGTTGGAATGGCGGCAATTGCTGTTGTTGCTCTGTTGTCATTGGAGAAATTGCAAGTCTATACCCTGCCCACGCGTGGCGGTGTGAGCACAGATATTACGGTTGCCACTGCGCCGCAAATTGAAGCGTGGGTGCGAGCAGCTGCTACAGAGTTCAACCAGCGCAATAGTCAAATTTCGGTGCAGGTGATATTGGTGAAGGGGATTGATGCGACCCAGTCGCTCGATCTCGGCAGGCAAGATTCGCTCCCCGACGCGTGGATTGCCGAAGCGGATTTTGTGCGGCAGATGGCGCGCAGCGTGCCTTATGATGCACAGGGGCCGTCGCTGGCACACGATAGTTTGGTGTGGCTGGCCGTTGCCGGGAGAAATAAACTATCCGGCACACCGGGTTGGCAAGCTGTTCACGAGGCAGCGGTGAACAATCCGCAGTTTCGCGCTGCGCTGCCGTCACCCGCCAACAGCATCGATGGGGTGGCGGCGTATTTTTCTGCTGCTGCCAGCTATTACCAGCAGCCGCAACTTTCCAGCGATATGGTGGCCAATAGCGATTTTCTACGCTGGGTGGATGATATTTTGGTGGCAGTGCCAGAGAAAAAACAATCGCCCCTGAACCAGCTTTCTCGCCCCCCGGTCTCGGTGGACGTGGGGATGGTGCTGCAAAGCGAAGTGAGCCAGCTCAATGCTAATCAGTTTATTCAGCAGGTACCCCAATACAATGTAGCACTCAACTTTCCGTACCTTGTTCGGCGGGAAAATGCGGCTCAAGACGCCGCCGACCGCGCAAAGGCCGCCGAACTTTTCAAAACCTTTCTATTGAGCGCCGACCAGCAAAATCGTCTGCCGAGCTACGGCTTACAGCCCGCCGCCACGCCCTTTACCGGGCAGATGGTTGTGGCAGACGGCGCAACCGCCGACCGTTTACGAGGACAATTTAAGTAACGATCAGCTCTGAACCTTGAACAGGAGTATGTTATGCGGCACAAAAAATTTGTGGCAATCTTCATCGGTTTATTGATCCCCCTGCTGGCCTGTTCGCTGGGAGGGGATGCAGGAAGTGCATTGGATTCAGGCAGCGTTTCAAAACCTAAAAACGCCATCGAAATTTCTATCATTTACGCGCCGGAGAGCAAGCTCTATTTGCCGGAGGCGATTGATAATTTCAACCGTAGTTACGCGAACGGCATCAACCCGCTCACCGGCGAGAAACTGGGCAAGGATGAAAAACCCATCTACGTCACCGGCGAACCCGGCTCATCCGGCACCATCCATCAGGGTATCATCAATGCCATCATTGCGCCGAACAACACCAATGTTGCCAAACCCACCATCTTCGCCCCGTCGGTGGGACACTGGCTGGCGCTGGTCAACTATCAAACAGGACAACAGATATTTGACCTCTCCGACAGCCCCTCGACAGCCCTGGCGCCAGTGGTGATGGCCATCTGGGAAAGTCGATTGCAGGCCTTGCAAGCGCAAAATGGTGGCCAACCCGTGGGCTGGGAAGAATTACTCGGCGTGATGAACGCTCCCGATGGTTGGGCCAGCTACGGCATCACCGGCAACCGCACCACCGTCTATTACGGGCATACCGACCCTTATGTCAGTTCCACCGCCCTGTCTACCCTCATCGCCGAGTTTTACGCCAGCGCCAAATACAATGCCGGCAATACCAATCTGCGCCGGTTGAGCATGCAAGATGTGCAAAACCCCGCTGTGCAGCAGGGCGTGCGAGATATTGAAAGCCTCATCAAACACTATTCCTCGCGCACCACCGAGTTCAAAGAGTACATCGCTCAGGGACCCACCTATCTTGACTTTGTAGCGCTCGAAGAAAACGACCTGATTTACATCAATCAAGGCAAAACCAACTACAAGCCGCCCGAAAAATTGGTGGCGCTGTATCCCAAAGAAGGCACATTCTGGCATGAACATCCTTTTGGAATTGTCCAGGCCGATTGGGTGACGGATGAACAGCGCGCTGCTGCCAAAGTCTTCACTGCATACGTGCGTAGCGAAGAGGTACAACGCAAGGTGCTGGAAAATGGCTTCCGCCCGGCAAACCCCGACGTGCCGCTAGGCTACCCCATTGTGCCGGAACTGGGCGTTGACCCCAACCAACCCGTTACCGTGTTGGATGAACCCGACCCCGACGTGATTGCCGCGGTGCAGGCAAGTTGGCAGTACGTTAAAAAACAGGCGGATGTGCTGCTGGTGTTTGATGTTTCTGGCTCAATGTCCGGTTCCAAAATTGACCAGGCAAAGCAGGCTGCCAGTGCCTTTTTAGATAAAATGCCCTCGCAAAACCGGGTGGGATTGATTAAGTTCAATCAGAACGTGGAAATGGCCGTGCCGCTGGCTTCCTTCGAAGGCGCCAGCACCAATGTTCGGCAGCAGATAGGCTTGCTTGAAGCAGACGGCGATACCGCTCTTTACGACGCCATCTTGAATGCAGTTGATTTGATGCGTGCCAAACAAGATGAAGGGAATAATGACCGCATCAAAGCGGTTGTATTGCTCAGTGACGGCAAAGATACGGCCAGCTTCAATTCCTTAAATGATGTAATCGCTGCTATCAGCGCCGCCCACGGCGACCGCAACCCGGTGTTGGTCATCCCGGTGGCTTACGGCTCCGATGCCGATATCAGCGCGTTGAACGCCATCGCCCGCGCCTCTAGCACCAAGGTGCAGTCCGGCGATCCGAAAGACATTCAAAAAGTGCTGGAAATCATCAGTAGCTATTTTTAGTGACCAGTGGTCGGTTGTCAGTTTTTTAGCCCTGAACTTTATTTCGGGGCCAACTGTAAACTGTAAACTGAAAACTGAAAACCTTAAACTGTGAAAAACCTATGACCGCCATCACCCTCGAAAATCTTACCCGCCGATTCCCCGGCGGCAAAAACCAGCCGGAAATTGTTGCCGTGAACGGACTAACTTTTTCTGTCGCGGAGGGAGAGGTATTCGGTTTTTTAGGGCCGAACGGTGCGGGAAAAACCACCACCGTGCGCATTCTCACCGCGTTGATTGCTCCCTCGGCGGGGACAGCAACGGTAAATGGACATCGCCTGGGCGCGGACAACACCGCTATCCGCAGCAGCGTGGGCATTCTCACCGAAAGCCCCGGTCTGTACGAAAACCTCACTGCTCGCCGCAACCTGCGTTTTTTTGCGCAACTGTATGGCGTGGCCAATCCAGAGGAGCGGGTAGAAAAGTACCTGCGTCAGTTTGGATTACTTGCTCGCGCCGATGATCATGCCGGTACCTTCTCTAAAGGGATGAAGCAAAAGCTGGCGTTGGCGCGGGCAATGTTGCATGAACCGCCGATCCTTTTTCTGGACGAGCCGACAGCCGGACTTGACCCGGCAGCCACAAAAATGGTGCGCGAGGCGATTGAAACACTTTCTGGAGCAGGACGCACTATCTTCCTCTGCACGCACAACTTAAATGAAGCGGAACGCCTGTGTGACCGTATCGGCGTGCTGAACCAGGGTAAACTCATCGCGCTGGACACGCCGGAAGCATTACGCCGTCAACTTTTTGGGCAATCTACCCTGGTGCGCCTCGAAAACCCCGCGCCGAAACTGATCGCGCAGGTTGAAGCCTTACCTTTTGTCAGGCAGGTCACTATCACTGGGGACACGCTCGATATTGCGCTCACCGATGGCACATCGCACACGCCAGACCTGGTGGCGGCGCTGGTAGGATTTGGCGCGCGGATACAGCAGGTTGGCGAACACGAACACTCATTGGAAGAAGTGTACCTGTCGCTAGTAGAGGGTGAGGTATAGGGCAAACGCATCTATTATGTAAAACAAGCCTGAATGCCGTCGATAATTGGC
>CAYPUV010000243.1:0-5704 GCA_964413895.1 uncultured Anaerolineaceae bacterium | reverse complement strand
AATCTCCATTGCAAAATATCAAACTTTGTCAAATTTCAAACTGCGTAAGGTCACTAATTAATTTGCACGCGTAAATATCTGCCTGGCGCTGAATTCTGGTACAATATCCACAAAATTCTATCCTCCTGTCCTATTTTTTGGTGTGATGGTGTTTTTTACTTAGAAAGCACGGAGAAAATCCCATTGCCTACCCGCAGGGAGACCGCACAACCTATGCTCACTGACGCCAAACTGTTGACGCAACTTCAAACCGGAGACGAGGCTTCGTTTGAACCGTTGTTCTTGCGCCACTACGACCGTGTTTACGGAATCCTCTATCGTCTATTGGGCAATCGTGCCGATGCCGAAGATGCAGCGCAGCACGTGTTCCTAAAACTGTATCACACACCGGAACGCATTCGCCTGCAAAACGACGGTAGCTCTCTGGCTGGGTGGTTGTATCGCGTGGCAGTGAACACCGGCTACAACACACTCCGCAGCCGCAAACGTCGCTACAAGTGGCACATTATTTTTGCCCGCTTCTGGCCTGGTGACGGCGCATCTGTTGACCCAGCACACCTGGCCGAAAGCAAAGCCTTGCAGATCAGCGTGCGGGATACTCTGGCGAAAATGAAGCCGCGCGACGCAAAGCTCTTGCTGTTGCGGCACAGTGGCCTATCGTACAAAGAGTTGGCGGTTATATTGAACGTCGCTCCCGGCTCCATCGGGCCACTACTCACCCGCGCGGAACATGCTTTCGAGAAAGAATACCGGCTGGCTTTCCCAGAAGAGGAGTACCCCAATGAAACCTGATGCCGAAAAATTGCGTGCGTATCTAGATAATACACTGTCGGCAACGGAACAAGCGGCCATTAATGCAGAACTTGCTCATTCCCCTTCTGCCCGCGCCGAACTGGTCAAGTTACAGCGTCGGCGCGACCGCGTGGCCGAACGCATGGCGACATTGTCGCCCTCTATGGCCGAAAGACCTGACGCATCGCGAGTCTGGCAGAACTTGCAAACCACGCTCAATCGGCAACTCAGCCAGTCAACACCCCTTTATTTGTATGAAAGGACAGGACAAATGACCAGAAATTCAATATTCAAACATCATCAGACTGCTACTGTCACGGTAGCGCTGGCTGTCATTTTTGCCGTTTTGTTCAGTTTCGCCCCAGTGCGGGCAGCAGCCGGTAATTTCCTCCAGGTCTTCCGTGTGCAAAAAGTGAAAATCGTGCCGGTAGATATGACCCAATTGAAAAATATGGAAAGCAACACCGAACTAAACGCGCTGCTGGAACAATTCGACCCCGAAGCCTCCATTATAACAGGCGGTGGCGAGCCGGAAAAGCTGGCCTCGCTGGCCGAAGCCGGGACAGCGGTTAATTTTCCTGTGGCAACCCTGCCATCGATGGGTGAGCCAGACCAGATTTTCTTCCACCCGGAAACCGTCGTCAACCTGAAACTGGACAAAGACCTGCTTTTGGCTGTGTTTGATTCGGCAAAAATTGACGTATCGCTGCCCGATTCGCTCAATAACGCGCCAATTGTCATTACCAAACCCGATACGCTCATTGAAGAGTGGGGGTCAAGGCAAGAACATCCCCTTACCTTTATCCAGTTGCATGCGCCAGAAATTGAATACCCGGACGACCTTGACCTGAACGCATTAGGCGCGGCGGGGTTGCAACTGCTGGGGATGTCGAAGGTGGAGGCCACCACCCTGAGCGCAACCATCGATTGGGCCAACACGCTGGTACTCCCCGTCCCCACTGATGCGGGTATAACCGCCACTGAAGTATCTGTCAACGGCAATCAAGGATTCATTTTTTCAGATTCCGACGGTGGGGGGAGTGAATCGGCACTACTGTGGCAGGCCAATGGAATGACCTATTTCCTTGAGGGCAGGTTCGGCGCGGAAAAACTCCTGGCACTGGCGGCTTCGGTGCAGTAGCGCATTAGAAACCTGGAAATTAGAGATTTTAGAATATAGCTTCTCAATTATTCGCTTCCAAACCTGATCGATTTTTGAAATCGGCCAGGTTTGGAAGCGATATTTTCCAACCTCCTCACGGCAAATTATGAGTAATCAATCTTCCATTGCTATTGAGACAATGCATCTTCGAAAAGAATACGGGCCCAAGGTTGCCATTGGCGACTTGAACTTGGCGGTACCGCACGGCGAGGTTTTTGGCTTTTTGGGGCCAAACGGCGCGGGTAAATCAACTACCGTCAAGATTTTGTTGGGGTTGGTGAATCCTACGCGCGGCACAGCCGCAATTTTCGGGCAGCCGCCCAGTCATCCCCAGGGACGGGGCAGGGTTGGTTTTTTGCCAGAGCATTTTCGCTTTCACGAATGGTTAAAAGCCCACGAATTTCTGGTATTGCATGGAAAACTGTACGGCCTCTCCCGATCGGTTTTGCAAAAACGCATTCCCGAATTACTGGAGATGGTGGGTCTGGCGGACAGCACCGACCTGCGATTGAGTCAGTTTTCCAAAGGAATGCTGCAACGAATTGGGCTGGCTCAGGCGATGCTCAACGAGCCGGATCTGATTTTTCTGGATGAGCCGACCTCTGGCCTTGATCCATTGGGGCGGCGGTTGGTGCGAGACATTATTGCCCATCTAAAATCACGGGGCACAACTGTCTTTCTCAACTCTCACTTTCTCAGCGAGGTGGAAATTACGTGTGACCGGGTAGCCTTTATCAAAAAGGGGCATGTAATTCAAACTGATACAATGGCCAACCTACTCAACCGCACCACCGAAGTCACCCTGCGCGTGGACACGCTCACGCCGGCGCTGCTGGATTCGCTGGCGCAAATAGGCCATCATCTGGAACCTAACGGTTCTGCGCTGTCGCTGGTGGTAGAAAGTCAGGATCACGTGCCAGAGATTGCTCGGACGGTGTTACGGCACGGGGTCAGGCTGTACGAGCTTCGCCCCCGACAAACATCATTGGAAGAGGTTTTTGTCAAGATCATTGGCGCAGATGGGGAGGATAATTGATGCACACGCTAACCATAACCAACCTTACCTTCCGCGAAGCGTGGCGGAAAAAGCTATTCTGGCTGGCGTTGGGGCTGGGGCTGGCTTTTTTGGTGCTTTTTGCCATCGGTTTCCATTTTATTTTGCAGGAAATTCTGAGCCACTCTCGTGAATCTGCCAGAGGCCCAGCCGCGCTCAACTTGCTCACCAGCCAGGTAAGCGGTGTTTTTTTGATTTTGGGGCTGTACGCAGTGAATTTTTTAATGGTGATGATGGCCACACTCACCAGCGTAGGCGCTATTTCAGGTGAAATAAGCTCGCACACAATTCAAACAATAGCCACCAAACCGCTACATCGATGGGAAATTATTGCAGGGAAGTGGTTGGGGTACGCTCTGATGTTGGTTTTGTATGCGGTGTTTATGGCCGGGGGATTAATTTTAGTCATATATTTCAGCACAGGATACCTTCCCCCCAATATTTTACCGGGTCTGGCGTTGCTAACGTTGGAAGGGTTGATTGTGTTGAGTATTGCCACATTTGGGGGCACAGTGTTTTCTACGCTGGCGAATGGTGTTTTGGTGTTTATGCTGTATGGGATTGCCTTTGCCGGAAGTTGGATAGAGCAAATCGGCGCGGCGTTAAAAAGCGAAACTGCCATCCAGGTGGGCATTATTGCCAGTTTTATTATGCCCAGTGAAGCTATGTGGCGAATGGTATCAGACCTGATGCAGCCAACACTGGTGCGCGAAACTGGCTTTCCCCTCGTTTCAAACTTCACTACCCCCAGCAACGCGATGGTGGTGTATGCTGTTATTTATATGGTTGTTTTTATGTCCGGTGCCTTTTACACGTTCAATAAACGCGATTTATAATCACAGCCGCTCGCTAATTCTCCGCGCCGATGAGGGTAACCAGTGTTATTTCTGGCGGGCAGAACAGACGTAGCCGGGGCGCGCTCAAGCCCTCTAGCCCAATACCCCGGCTAACGTACAGGGTTGTGCCATTTTCATCATAGCGCCCCATTTCGTATCGTTTGCCCGTGCTGGCGCTGGTAAGCAACGCGCCATACCCCGGCAAGCGAACTTGCCCGCCATGCGTGTGACCGCACAAATACAGGTCGATTCCATATTTTTGCACTGTTGGCATGAGTTCTGGTGAGTGGTATAGGAATACCGCCGCACCAGTGTGTCCGTTTTGGGGTGCAAACAATGAGGAAAATTGATGTTCATCATAGGTCATATCGTGGGTGCAGTCCATCCCCAGCAGGGTCAACTGCCGCCCCTGCCCCAGGTCAAGATCAACGACATTGTGCCGTAGCAAATGGATGTTTGTTTCTCTAAAATGCTGACTGGCAATTTCTGGCAAATCAACCGGAGGGCTACCCAGGGTGGCGAAAACGCCGTGTGGCGCCTGAATTTTTGCCAATAAAGAACGTACCTGCGCAATTGATTCAGGGTCGTTGTTGTAGGAAAGGTTCAGGTAATCACCGGTGATGACAATAACATCAGGGTGAGTTTCTGCAAGAAATTCCAACACGCGCTGTTCGCGGCGAGTCAGGCGCTCCACATGCAAATCACTCAAATGTAGCAAGCGGACAGGTGGGGCCTTGGTTGGCAAATGCGGCGAGGTGACGGTTAGTTGTGTGAGCGAAAGGCGGTGCGGTTCCACCACCATTCCCCACAGGAAAACGACTGTCCCGGTCAGTTGCAGTACAACGAGCAAAGCCAGCCCTTCCGCTGGATACAAAATAGCAACCACCCATGCCAGCAAAACCGCTCCCAACCGGGGCAAACTCATCACTAGCGCCTGCGAGGCCACTGGCCCAAAGGAGAGTTTCCAACGGGGCAATCGCCACAGCAGTAGCACGTCGAACAGGGCGGCCCCGGCGAACGTCAGGCCGGCAATGAACGCCACAGCCGGAGAGACAATGTGCCACAGACCATACACCGCAGCAAAGGTCAGCAGCAACGTCGCCCAGTTGAGCCACACAGCCCGATTTTGGAACGATTGGAAAAATACCATCACCGCGTGCAACCATCGTTCCTCCAACACGGCAGGATTGGGCTTTGGGGGTACAGATTGAGACAGTGTTGCATCTGACATAAATACCACCTGTAAATTAGACGATTTCTTTCCTGATCAACAACAGCGTAAAATCATCGGACTGCGGCTGTGGATGGGCAAAATTAAACACGGCATCATACACGCCGCTCACAATTTCAGCAGCGGGTTTGCTCCATTGCGACGTGATGGTTTTCAACAGCCGTTTTTCTCCAAACATTTCTTCGCGCGCATTGAATGCTTCGGTAACGCCATCCGTGTACAGCAACACGCCATCGCCATCTTGTAGCTGGATGCTTTTCTGCTCAAATTCAAACGGGTCAACCACACCCAGCACAATGCCGTTTGTTCTGAGGGTGAATAGTTCGCCAGAATTTCGCACCACAATTGGAGGATTGTGCCCGGCAGAGGCATAGTGCAGTTCCCCGCTTTTGGTGTGGAGAAGCGCGCAAAATGCGGTGACAAACATTCCCTGCGGCGTGTTTTCGGCAAGCAAATGATTTGTGCGTGCCAGAATATCAGCCGGTTGGTCAAGTTCCAGGGCTGTTGCGCGCACCAATGAGCTGGTACGCGCCATAAACAAGGCCGCGGGCAACCCCTTGTCGGCTAAGTAGGCAATGAAAAGAAGCAACCGATTTTCGGGCAACGGGATGATGTCGAAGAAATCGCCG
>CAYPUV010000242.1:0-5734 GCA_964413895.1 uncultured Anaerolineaceae bacterium | reverse complement strand
AGCCACGGTAAAAACCTGTATTTTGTTAAAATCTCATCCGTGTAGGGACAGAGCAATGCTCTGTCCCTACACTACAAATTGACTTGATAAACCACAAATTTTGCTTCAAAAAATTAGTATGCAACAGTCCTGCCTGGTGTTGACTGATACTTGGGTTGAAGACTATAATGCAGCATATTGAAAGATGCGCGTTTTGTGTAGTAAATGCCAGTAGGACCAGCAAGTAATGGAAACAAAAGATAAATTTATTAACATAACCGAGCAATCATCTCAAAGCCCAGAAGAATTAAAAGGACCAAACAACACCCACAATGGTGTTTTTGATATTATTGGAGAATATGGACAAAGGGTCCCCGCGGGAGTCAAAAAACACAATGTTTGGAAGTTATTTCTAAAAATTCTGGTTACGATAGTTTTTTATGAAGCCTTGATTATGGGCCTGTTCTATGCATTTCCAATACCGGGCGGATGGAAGATTTTTCTTGATCCGCTTTTATTGGCGCTGATTATTACCCCTGTAATGTACCGCATCATTATCAAGCCTCTGCAAAACACCCTCGACGAACGCACTCACATTGAAACAACGTTGCGGGAGAGCGAACAAAAGTTAAAAGCCATTCTTGAAAACGCAGATGCGTTTATTTATATAGTCTCGCCAGATTACAGGTTCGAGTTTCTAAATAGTAAATGGCTTGAAAAGATAGGGTACGATCCTGTGGAAAAGGGCCAATTTTGTTATGAGGCCATTGCCGGCATAGACCATCCTTGCCCGGACTGTCCCAATGCACGCGTGTTTGCGGGTGAAAAGGTCAAATTTGAAAAAACTTTGACCAATGGCACAACCCTCGATGTTTACAACACCCCGCTTTATCATCCCGACGGCAGTGTGTCAAAGTTGTCAATTGCCCATGATGTTACCGAGCGCAAACAGATGCAAGAAACACTGCGGGAAAAAGAGAAGTTTCTTAAAGATATTTTTGAAGCCATTACCCACCCCATCTATGTCATAAACCCCACCGATTATTCACTTGCCGTTTACAATGAGGTTGCCAAGCAGTGCTATGATTATACAGATGTTGAGATGCAAAACATGACTTGTTATGCTATTACTCATAATGCGTCTGAACCATGTCACGACCAGGACCACCCCTGTCCAATTGAAATAATAAAAAAGACCAAACAACCGGCGCACGTTGAACATATCCATTATGATCATAACGGCGACCCCAAACGTTTTGATGTTTACGCATACCCGATTTTTGACGAAAACCATAATATAAAACAAGTTATTGAATATTCTCTTGATATAACCGAGCGCAAAAAGGTAGAAGAAAGGCTGCAAAATAGTGAAAAAAGATTCCGGGAGTTAGCCGAGTTGTTGCCGCAAATCATTTGTGAAACAGACCGGCAGGGGAACATTGTATTTGCCAATCGCCACGCTTTTGAGATTTCCGGTTATAGCCCGCAAGACCTTGACCGCAACTTGAATATTTTGCAATTTATGATACCCGAAGACAGAGCAAGGGCAAGCGCGAATATGGCCAAACTGCTGGCCGGTGAGCAATTAAGAGGTACGGAATATACAGCCATCAGGAAAGACGGGCGTACACTCCCCATCATCGTCTATGGTGATCCGATTATCTCGCATGGTCAGGTAGTGGGTATGAGAGCGATCATCGTGGATATCACCAATTTAAGACAGCTGGAAGAGCAATTACGGCAATCACAAAAGTTAGAAGGCATTGGCCAGTTGGCTGGCGGCATCGCCCACGACTTCAACAATATCCTCACCGCCATAAACGGTTACGCTGAGTTATCCTTGATGTATCTGGATGCTGAAAAAGATAAACGTATTTTCAACAATATAAAACACGTGTTGGAGAGCGGGAGAAAAGCAGAAAATCTGGTGCGTCAATTATTAGCTTTCAGCCGCAAGCAAATGATCCAGCCGCAAATACTTGATGTTAACAAAGTCATTTTCGATTTATACAAAATATTGCGTCGACTAATAGGCGAGGATATTCAAATAAAAATGATTTTGAACGATGAAGTTGCGCATATAAGAGCCGACCCGGCGCAATTAGAACAGATCATTATTAATCTTTTTGTCAATGCCCGGGACGCTATCAATCAAAAAACAGATCGCGCTTCCGAGAAAAGAATAACGGTAGAAACGATGGAAGTTATCCTGGATGAAGAATATGTTTCATCGCATATCGGTAGCAGTGTTGGGGCTCACATTCTGATTTCCATTAGCGATAATGGTATAGGTATAGATGAAGCAACGCTGAATAGAATCTTTGAACCCTTCTTCACCACCAAAGATGTTGGCAAGGGCACCGGTTTGGGACTTTCCACCGTTTACGGCATCGTAAAACAGAACAAGGGTAGCATTTTTGTTTACAGTGAGCCAGGAGAGGGAACAACCTTCAAGATCTACTGGCCGGCACTGGAGAGTGAAATAAACCCGGAAGAAAAAGAAAGAGAGAAGGAGGAAATAAAAGGCGGTAGTGAAACAATTTTATTTGTTGAAGATGATGATATGGTGAGGACTATCTCTGTTAGTAGACTACGTGCTTACGGTTACCAGGTTTACGAAGCAAGTAACGGTGTACAAGCTTTAGATCTGGTAGCCCGCAAAAAATTGCGGTTCAATTTGTTGATCACCGACATAGTTATGCCGGAAATGAATGGCCAAGAACTTTCTGGAAAACTAAAGCGTATTTTACCACAAATCAAGATCCTCTTCAGTTCCGGATATACGGACCATCCTATGATGTACAATGGCATGCTAGAAAAAGGCATTAATTTTATTGCCAAGCCTTATTCACTTGCGGCTTTGGCCAGGAAAGTAAGGGTTGTTTTGGACACCACGCAATAATGTGAATCTCATTATGTTTGCACTCGCGGAGTTATGGCCAACTAAATGTGCTATGGCCGCCAGATTTTCTTCCCTCGCCTCCCGTATCCCTCCTCCCATCGCGTAAGCATCATCGGCATTGGACAAATCCGGTGCAAAAAGGAACCCTAAATTGCAGAATACAGTATGTTGAGGCGTGTTAGGAAAGCGGCACAAAATCGGCGCTGTCATTGGTTGGCTCGAACCAGCTAAGCCGCTCTGCTAGTTTCACCACTTCGCCGATGACAATGACTGCCGGCGACGTGATACCCGTTTCCGTCATCGCCTGCGGCAACGATGCCAGTGTGGTGCGCACTGTTTTTTGCGTTTGCATGGCGCCCGATTGCACCACCATCGCGGGGGTGTCGGGCGGACGCCCCGCCGCGAGCAACTCATCCACAATATGTTGAATGCGTTTCACGCCCATCAGGATAACCAGCGTAGGAATGTTGCTGAACACGTGCCAATCGGTGTCAATTTTGGGTAAGCCTGAGGCGTGATGTCCGGTGATGACCGCAAATGAGCGCGCCACGCCGCGATGTGTCACCGGAATACCGGCATACGCCGGGGCGGCAATTGCGGCTGAAACACCGGGCACAATCTCAAAGGGCAGGCCGGCATCCGCCAACGCCAGCGCCTCCTCCCCGCCGCGCCCAAACACAAACGGGTCGCCCCCTTTGAGCCGCACCACCATTTTCCCCGCACGCACTCGCGCCACTAGCAACGCGTTGATTTTCTGCTGGGGCACAATGTGTTTGCCCTGTTCTTTGCCGGCAAAAATCAACTCAGCATCGGGGCGCGCTTGCTGCAAAAGTTCCATTGCAATCAGCCGATCATATATCACCACCTCCGCCTGTTGCAATAATTTTAGCCCGCGCACGGTTATCAAATCGGGATTACCCGGTCCCGCACCGACCAAATACGCTTTGCCGCTCATTTTTCTTCTCCCTCATTTGGTTGCAAAATTGCCGCCAATCGGTTGCGGATTTTTGCCGCGTGCGCCGGATTACTTCCGCCTGTGCTGACAGCAATGGTGATGTTCCCGTTGCGATGCACGGCGGGCAGATGGAAACTCCCTGCGGTTGGGTCATCGGCAGTGTTGCACAGAATACCCGCCGCATCAGCCGCCACGCCGATGGCGGCATTCACCGCGCGGTCGTCGGTGGCGGCGAAAACCAGAGTTGCCCCGCCGATATCTTGCGGTTGAAACGGGCGCTGCTGCCATTGAAGCCGCCCCGCCGTTGCCCATTGCTGCAATTGCGGTGTTGCCATCGGACTGACCAGTGTCACCGCTGCGCGCGTCGCCAGCAAGCCCCGTACTTTCCGCTCGCCGACCGCCCCGCCGCCCACAACCACCACTTTTCGCCCCGCTAAATGGGTCAGGGTGATGGGATATCCGGTGGCAGCAGTCGTTTCCATCGGGGGCGATTCGGCTTCGGGGGCACGGACAATCATCAGCGAGAGGTACGGTTGTGTGCGGCGGGGCATTGCCAAAATAGCGTTGCCGGTGACGATGCGTTCATCCGGCATTCCCACCCGCTCAAAATAGGCGCAGTGTTCAATCAGATGCAGTTCCGCCAGCGCCGAAACCAGTTGCGGAAAAACTTTCCCCGCTTTGAGCAACACCACCGTTTCAAAATTGAAGAAGAGTGTGCGCAGGGCGGCGGCATCGGTGCGACGGCTGGCGGGGATGATGGCGACGCGGTCGCTGGCGGTGCTGAGCAGGGTGCGGGTTTGGGCGGCAGCGGCAACAAACGACGGTACGCCGGGGATCACGTCAAATTGAAAATCGGGGTTGATTTGTTGCAATTCATTTAGAATGTATGGAAACGTGCCGTATAGCAATGGGTCGCCCAAAATAAGGTACACCCCGCGCCGCGCTTGCCCGTCCGCCGGATGCAGTGCGCGGTGGATGGTTTGTGCCGCCGATTGCCACGCCTGCCGCAAAACCGATTCATCGTGGGTCATCGGGGTGGTGACGGGAATGACAGTTTGGCGGCCGGCGAGCCATTTGGCGGCGATTTGCCGCGCCACACTGGCGCCGCCATCTCGACTGCGCGGCACAAATACCACATCTGCCGCTTCGATGGCGCGCAACCCTTTCACGGTGATGAGGTCGGGGTCGCCGGGACCCAGCCCGACGGCGGTCAATATGGGGGCATTTTGGGTTTCAGGTTCAAAGTTCAAGGTTTCGGGTTCCAAAGTTTCAGGGTTACAGGGTTGCAGGGTAACAACCACATTGCGTATTGCGTGTTGCGTAATTTCATGCAATACGCAATACGCAATACGGAACACGTATCATATTTCAGCGATGCAGCAAATGTAAAATCATTTTTCACTGTTCACTATTCACTGTTCATTTCCCGTCCACCAGCATAAAAACGGGATTCAACGGTTTGAACCGCATCAGCGATAAAATCGGTTCGCCGCGCTGAATCTGAATCTGCATCACCCGCGCACCGGGCAGCAGTTGGCGGGCGAGATGTAAATTTTCCAGTGCCACCATATTGATGACCAGCCGCCCGCCGGGATGCAATCGCTTTTTTACCGGCGCGATAATTTCCGCCAAACTGCCGCCGCTGCCGCCGATGAAAACCGCGTGCGGGTCGAGCCAATCTGCCAGCGCAGCGGGCGCGCGTCCCTGCAGCCAGTGGTAATTTTTTGCCGGAAACCGCCGGTGATTTTCGGCGATATGGCGGCACAACTCCGCGCGTCTTTCCACCGCAAACACCGTCGCCGCCGGTTGCGCCCGCGCCGCCTCCAGCCCCACCGCACCGCTGCCCGCGCCGATGTCCCACAGCACTTCGCCCGGTTGCAGCGCCAATTCCGCCAGCG
>CAYPUV010000241.1:0-5745 GCA_964413895.1 uncultured Anaerolineaceae bacterium | reverse complement strand
GGATACCAAATCAATTCTAGAAGTCGCCTGCTACGCCCTGGCTCAAGCGTTCGATGTCCCCCACGCCCTCGCCGCATTGCTAAACAAAACAAAGACTGAAGTGGAAGTCGTTGCCGAATACCAGGATGAAAATTATCCACAAATATTGCACCAAACCATCACTGTGATTGGTAATTCCACATTTCAACATTTGCTCCAATACAAAGCCCCGCTAGTCGTGGAAGATGCACCCAACGACCCGCGTCTGGTCTCCGTTCAAAACCTGTTGCTTCCCGCCGGCACAACTTCTTTGCTGATCCTCCCGCTGATTATTGAAGATGAAGTAGTAGGCAGCCTGGGTCTGCTCACCGAAAAAATGCGTCCCTTCTCCGCTGCAGAGGTTAGCCTGGCATGGCGTGTTGCCGCCCAGGTAGCCGGAACACTGGCGCGCGTTTGGCTTGGCGAAGAGCACCAGCGGTTAAGCACCGCCATTGAACAATCCACTGAAATTATTATGATTACCGATACAGAAGGGACCATCCTTTACGTCAACCCAACTTTTGAGCAAGTGGCCGGCTATAGTCCTTCCGAAGCCATCGGTCGAACCCCACGTTTTCTCAAAAGCGGCAAACAACCCCAAACATTTTACCAAAATCTGTGGACAACCATCGCCGCGGGAAAAATGTGGCAAGGGCGCTTCATCAACAAAAAGAAAGATGGCACCCTTTACACTGAACAAGCAACCATCTACCCGGTGCTGGATCGACGCGGCAATATTATTAACTATGTAGCGATTAAACGGGACGTGACACGAGAGTTGGAACTGGAAGAACAATATTACCAGGCGCAGAAAATGGAATCTATTGGCCGCCTGACTGCCGGCATCGCCCACGATTTTAACAATATCCTCACCGCCATTAACGGCTTTGCCGGATTGCTCCAGATGCAACTTCCCCCTAATGACCCCAATCGAGAATATTCCAAAAGAATCTTGAACTCAGGTAAAAGTGCAGCGTATTTGATCAAACAATTGATGGCTTTCAGCCGCAAACAAATTGCTGAGCCAAAAATAATAAACCTTAACACCATCCTTGTCGAAATGGAGGCAATGCTGAAACGTATCATCGGGGAAGATGTTGCGTTGATAATGGACCCGGACACGGGGTTACGATCGGTGAAAATGGATCCCTCTCAAGTAGAACAAGTTGTGATGAATCTGGCAGCCAATGCCCGCGATGCAATGCCTCAGGGCGGGAAGTTGACTGTTGAGACAAAGAATGTGGCGCTAGACGAGCATTACATTGCCAACCATCTGGGCGTAGAGCCGGGCGAGTACGTTCTGCTGGCGGTCAGTGATACGGGGCGTGGGATGAGCGCGGCAGAACAAGCCCACGCTTTTGAACCATTTTTTACCACTAAAGAACAAGGGAAAGGAACCGGCCTGGGTTTGGCAACCGTTTTTGGCATTGTTAAACAAAACCGGGGCAACATCTGGGTTTATAGCGAACCAGGCCTGGGAACCACCTTCAAAATATACCTGCCTTGCGTGGAACAAACAGAACACCCCGCATCTACCCCGGTGAATGTTACAAAAAGTCTGGCCGGCACCGAGACAATTCTTTTGGTGGAAGATAACGACAGCGTGCGCGACCCGATACGGCAAATATTGCAAGAACAGGGCTACAATCTATTGGAAGCAAGTAACTTTCAAGATGCCACAGAATTGGCCACCCGCCATATTGCTCCTATTCACCTGTTGCTCACAGACGTTGTGATGCCCGGCGCAAGTGGCAAAGTTCTGGCCGACAAATTGGCGCGCACCAGACCCGATTTGAGGGTGCTTTTTATGTCAGGTTACACCAACAATACTATCGCCCACCACGGGATATTGAATCCTGACGTTGCTTTTTTGCAAAAACCCTTTGGCCCCTTGGAATTGGCGCGCAAGGTACGGGAAGTTTTGGACAAACCCTAGCTAGTGGAATTTTGTTGCCCAACCAATTGTACAAAAAGCTGATATTCTGTCCGCGTTCCATTTTCCATTTTTTATTTTTCGAGTATAATGTTTTCAATCAATATGGAATACGTTGACGGAGAAAAGTAGGCTGGTGGAACCTGCCAGGGAAGCGATGCCATAGACTGCAAGCACCGCTGAGGCGAACCCTGCTGAAGTTCTCTCCTGAGTGGTTCAGTGAAGCGAGAAATCGTGCGTAGTTGAACCCGGCTGGCTCGCCGTTAGCGGAGCGCCCAATCAGAGGTTGGGGCAGAGATTGCCGTTCGCTGCGTGTGGGCGGTGAATCAGGGTGGTACCGCGAGTGAAGCTCGTCCCTGCACGGGGCGGGCTTTTTTGTGTGTGGAAAGTGGTTGATTGGCGATTCACGTCAGCAGTGATACCAGAATGAGCAGCAGAATCCCACCCACGGCTGTTACGGCCAGGGTGCCGAAAATAAGGGCGGGCACAAGTGGCAGCGAATTCTGTTGCGTGCTGTCTGACTCTGTGGCATCGGTTATCTTTGCGGTGCTGTTCTGGCGCAAAGCCGAAATCTCATCAACTGCGGCCTCCGTGGCAACCTCAATCGTAGAGCCAGGGGTGTCGGTGGGGGCAGGAGTGCCCAATTCGCTCAAGCGGAACGGCTTGCGCGAATTTTTCAACAGTCCGCGCGATGGCGTTTCTGTCGGTAGGGGCGTTTCCACTGGGGCGGCGGCTTTCACCGGTGCGGAGAGGTCTTGCAGGGCAGCCCTCGCTTCGGTATTGTAGGGGTTGCTTTCCAGCGCACGCCCCAGGAGCGTGGTTCGTTCAGCGGGGGTGCGCGCCACCCGGCTCAGCCACACCAGCGCGCGGTCATTTTGATCATCAGCCTGGAGTACCTGCTCAAATAGCGAGCGAGCAGCTTCAATGTCGCCTTTTTCAAATGCATCAATACCTTGCTGTAAAAGGGTAGCCATCGCTTCACCTCGGATTTGCATTGTAACTTGTCATAAGTATAACAGACAGGCGGGGAAGAAGCAAGGAAAGCGGAGATTTGTGTATTGCGTGTTTCGTGATACGTGATGCGTGAATCGCTGACGGCTGATTGCTGACCACTGAAAACTGACCCCTGATAACTGGAAACTTTGAACCTTGAACCACAAACCAACCACGGAGGAACCATGCTCAATCAACTTGAACAGCTGGCGCAAACCGCGCTGGCAGAATTGAAAGAGATTACTGATAGCAAAGCACTGACGAGCTGGCACATTCAGTATTTGGGCAAAAAAGGCGAAATTACCCTGATGTTGCGGCGGGTGGGCGAATTGCCGCGCGAAGAACGCCCCGCATTCGGGAAACGTGCCAACGAGATAAAGCGCGAATTGGAATCGGCATACGATGCCCGCGCCACCGAAATCAAAGCGCAGGAAATGGAAAAAGCCTTCGCCGAAAACGCGCTCGACGTGACATTGCCCGGTCGCCCCGTGCGACGCGGACATTTGCACCCCAGCACGCAGGTGTTGCGCCGCATCTATCAAATTTGGGCGGACATGGGTTTTCAGGTGTACCGCGCCCGCGATGTGGAAACGGATGAAATCAACTTTCAAAAATTGAACATCCCGCCGCACCACCCCGCCCGCGAAATGCAAGACACCTTTTACACGACCACCGAAGGCGTGCTGCTGCGCACCCACACCTCACCGGGGCAGATCCACGCGATGCACGAATATGCGCCCGAACCCATCCGCATTATTTTGCCGGGGATGTGCTACCGGCACGAGCAAATCACCGCCCGCAGCGAAATTCAGTTCCATCAGGTGGAAGGGTTGGCAATCGGGCGCAACATTCGGATGACCGACCTGAAAGGCACGCTCACCAGCTTCGCCCAGCGATTGTTCGGTGCGGGCAGACCGACCCGTTTCCGCGCCAGCTATTTCCCCTTCACTGAACCGTCTGCGGAGATGGACGTGCAATGCATCATCTGCAACGGCAAAGGGTGCAAAACCTGCAAACATACCGGCTGGCTCGAAATTCTCGGCTGCGGGATGGTGCATCCGACTGTGTTGCGCAACGGCGGCTACGATCCCGAAGAGTTTTCGGGTTTTGCCTTTGGGATGGGACCGGAACGGATTACCATGCTCAAACACAGCATTGAGGACATTCGCTATTTCTGGGGCAACGACCTGCGATTCTTGCGACAATTTTAAATAGTTTTCAGTCATCAGTTTTCAGTTATCAGTGTAAATAGTGACCACCGGAAACTGAAAACTGATAACCAACCACTATCTACGGAGTTTGACATGAAAGTACCTGTATCCTGGCTAAAAGATTTTGTTGATATAAAACTACCCATCCCCGAATTGGCGGAAATGATGACCATGGCAGGGATGGAAGTGACCCATATTGATTACATCGGTTTGCCCGAAGCTGACCTGCCGTGGGACCGTGAAAAGCTTGTGCTGGGGCATGTTCTGCGCGTGGAACAGCACCCCAACGCCGACAAACTCGTGCTGGCAACGGTGGACATCGGCGCGGATGAACCCGAAACCGTCGTCACCGGCGCACCGAACCTCTTCCCGTACATCGGGCAGGGCGATATTTCCGCGCTGGGGCTGAAATCGCCCTTTGTGATGGAGGGCGCGACGGTGTACGACGGGCACGCCAAAGTGCCGGGCAAAAAGATGAAGCTCAAAGGGCGCGCCATTCGCGGCATTATGAACCGCCATATGCTCTGCTCGGAAAAAGAACTCGGCATCAGCGATGAGCACGAAGGGATTATGCTGATGGAAGCTGTGGACGCCGCCCCCGGCACGCCGCTGGTGGACGTGCTCGGCGATGCGGTGCTGGAATTTGACGTGCTGCCGAACATCGCCCGCACCACATCCATCATCGGTGTGGCGCGCGAAATTGCCGCGCTGACCGGGCAGAAAGTCCGCTATCCCGACTACACCATCGAACCCACCGGCAAACCCCTCGCCGACCGCCTCCGCATCGAGACGACCGACCCGGCGCTGAACCCGCGCTTCATCGGCGTGCTCGTCGAGGGCATCGAAATCAAACCCTCTCCCTATTGGATGCAGTTGCGGCTGCGGCTGGCGGGCATGCGCCCCATCAACAACATCGTGGATGTGAGCAACTATGTGATGCTGGAAGTGGGACAGCCCAACCACGCCTTCGATTGGGATGTGCTGCAAGCTCGCGCCGCCGAATACAGTGCCGATGGCACGGTGCGCATCATCACCCGTTTGGCGGAACCGGGCGAAACATTGCGCACGCTGGATGACGAAGTGCGCGAAATGCCCCCTTCCGCCGTGATGGTCACCGACCCGAAATCCGCGCTCAGCATTGCGGGAATTATGGGCGGGCTGGAAAGTGAAGTCCGACCCGACAGCAAAAATATCCTCATCGAAGCGGCGGCGTGGAATTTCATCAACATTCGCCAAACCGCCACCGCGCTCAAACTCCATTCCGAAGCGGGCTACCGTTTCAGCCGGGGTGTCCATCCCTCCCTGTCCATGCTCGGCGCACTGCGGGCGGCAAAACTGATTCACGAACTCGCGGGCGGCGTCATCTCCGCCGATATGGTGGACAATTATCCCCTGCCGCCGGAAAAAATCGTATTGGAACTTTCCACCGCCGATGTCGCCCGTCTGCTGGGCATTGAACTCCGCCGCGACACCATTCAAGGGTATCTGGAAGGGCTGGAATTCGCCTGCGAACCCCTCGGCGACGACCGGCTGCGCGTCACCGTGCCCGACCACCGGATGGACATCAGCGCCGACCCCGTCATCGGGCGG
>CAYPUV010000240.1:0-5762 GCA_964413895.1 uncultured Anaerolineaceae bacterium | reverse complement strand
GTCATTGCGAGCGAAGCGAAAGCCTGTTCTGAGCTTGCCGAAGGGCAATCGCCGTCCTCGCAAACAGAGGGCTGCCGCGGCGTAAAAAACGCGCCTTGTAATGACAACCTGATTAGTTACAAATGGTGTTGAAAATTACCTGCGTCAAGCATCGCTTGAGCGTAGTGTTTTATATTTTTGCGCCAGTGGAAAAATATAACCCCAGAAGTTGTACCAAGAACCGAAATAAGTGACAAATTAATCATTTTACATTACAATTGGGCTACGCTGATTTGTGCAAAGTAATTATCTGGAGCGCTAAATAGCAACGTCTCCAAAGGTAGAATGACACATATTTCCGATGATTTGCACAAACTGAATAATATTGTGGCCGCACTTAATCAGAGTAGTTCAATACATGTACTTCTAGAAAGTTTGCTGGCGCAATTGGATGTAGCATTTGGCTTGAGGCAAAGCGAAGCGTGGCTCGCCATAACCAGACAAGACATATTCCACCTTCGCGTCACTCACGGGCTGCCAGAGAACGATACCCCAAACACACCGCACCTTACAACCAGCGTCGCTCCGTTTGGAACAAAAATTCCAGACTACCCCACCCTAGTTACCGATCTACCTTCCTGCACAACTTATTTGCGTCAACGCGCTACGCAGATAAATGCCAACGAAATCTTGGTTATCCCCCTAATCGTTGCTCAGAAGCGGCTGGGAGCAATCAATTTTTTTAGCGTCCGTACCGGGTTCTTCTCAGATAACCTTATTGCAATCCTGGAACTAATAGGTCATAGTGTCGCCGCCGCTATTGAAAGGCAACAAATGCAACGGGCTACGGAACTTCACCAGCGCGAGCTGGAAGCAATTCACCAGGTGAGCTTGAGTCTCACCGGTGCACTGGGGTTATCACAGGTGTTGAATGCCATCCTAAAAGCCACGCTCAACCTCGGCGCAGCAATGGATGCCCATATTTTCTTGTACGACAACCAACAATTATCGTTTGGCGCGGCGCTGTGGACTGATGGACGCGCCCAAACGCCGTTTACAACACCTCGGCCGGATGGGTTAACCGCAAATGTGGCTCAGAAAGGGCAAATGATAGTGGTGGAAGACCTTGAACGTCACTCTTTATTTGTGAATGCCCCTCCTGAGTGGAGAGGCGCGATTTTGGGAATACCCCTTAAAATTGGCAAGCGGGTTGTAGGAGTTATGAACGTGGCCTATGCAGCTCCCCGCCATTTTCGCCCTACTGAGTTGAACGCTCTGAGTGTGCTGGCAGCTCAAGCAGCCATTGGCATTGAAAACGCGCGTCTATTTGAACAAGCACAACAGGAGATCGCCGAGCGGGAACGCACAACAGCCGCGTTGCAAGCCAGCGAGGAAAAGTACCGTATTCTGATTGAACAATCGAATGATGCGATTTACCTGTTGTTTAACAACAAGTATGAAATTGTCAATCGCAAATTTGAGGAATTCTTTGGCTTACCGCGGGCAGAACTCAATGCACCAGACTTTAACATTCTTGATTATATAGCACCGAAAGATCGTGCTAAACTTCAGGCGCAAATCGATAGACAAAGGCGTGGATTGGAACCGGCAAAACAGTTAGATATGACCATCATAAACAAATACGGCAGAAAAATGGATGTTGAATTGTCCGTATCAATTTTTCCATACAAAGATGGTGTGGCCGTGCAAGGTAGTCTACGCGACGTTACCGAACGCAATCGCATGGAAGCTCAGTTGCGACAGGCGCAACGACTGGAAGCTGTGGGAGAACTGGCCGGTGGCATTGCCCACAACTTCAACAACATTCTCACCGCCATTACCGTATTAACCAACCTGGCTATAAAAGAAGTCCCCGAAGGCAGTTCCCTGCACAACGATTTGACCATTATTAATTCACAAGCTGAACGGGCTGCCCTTTTAGTGAGTCAGTTGTTGTCATTCTCCCGCCGCAAACCGCTTAGTATTCGCCCCCTCAACTTAAACAAGGTTGTTTTGGATACAACCAATATGCTGCAGCAAACTGTGGGTGAGCACATTGAGCTGCAAATTTCGCTAACAGAAAATATACCGTATATTGCCGGGGATTACAGCGCCATCGAGCAAATTCTCACCAATCTGGCCATTAACGCTCGTGACGAAATGCCAGAGGGCGGAACACTGCTTGTTCAAACCAACACTGTTGAACTGGATGAAGCGTTTTGCCAGGTTCATCCTGCGGCAGAACCGGGTCAGTATATTACTCTTTCTGTTAGCGATACAGGACGCGGAATTGATGAACAAGGGTTGAGTCGGATTTTTGACCCCTTTTACAACACCAATAAAGGTGCCGCCGAGGATGTTGGCCTGGGGCTGGCAATGGTATTTGGGTTAACCAAACAACTTGATGGATTCATTGAAACGCAAAGTCAACTGAACAAAGGCACAACGTTTACCCTGTATTTTCCCACCGTGGCAACGCCAGGCTCTTTCCGCCAGCCCACCGTGGACCCTGTGTTGCTGGGGGGGGGGCAGGAAACAATTTTGTTGATTGAAAGTGACCCGGTTGTAAAAAAACTTCTCCGGTACGTATTGGAGAAGGTGGGATATACTGTGGTAACAAATGAGGCGGGGGCATCTATTGTTGATGCATTTAAATTTGCCCCGCAAGACATTGACTTGGTCATCACCGATACCCCCATCACCGAGCTGGTCAAACAGGAAGCGTCCGGTGATTCCGTACCAGAAGGCGTTCGCATTCCCAGGATTATTTTTACAAATATTGAAGGGGAAAGTGAAGGTCAATTACCTCTTCAAAGCGCAATCATCAAACGCCCCTTCTCTCCCGTGATACTCACGCAGACCATCCGCCAGGTGCTGGACAAAAGCAAGTAATTGACACGAAGTTTTTGCTTTACGCAGTGTCAATTCACCCGCACGACTCGCGCGCCTTCCGTATCCACGGTGGCCACATTCACCGTACTCTCCAACCCCGCCCGCCGAAATGCGGCTTTCATTGCCCGCCCAATGGCCTGCCCACTTTCTTGCGAATCGCAAATGGCGAATATTGTTGGCCCCGCCCCGCTGATGGAACATCCAAACGCGCCCGCTGCCAGAGCCGCTTTTTTCACATCGGCAAACCCCGGCACCAGCGACGCCCTGGCTGGCTCAATGATTTCATCAACCGTGGCGCGCCCAAACGCGACTGCATCCCCCTGAAAGCTGGCCGCTATCATGGCTGCCAGCCGTCCGCTGTTGGCCACTACGTTTTTCAAGGGGACATGTTTCGGCACCACCGCGCGCGCCCTGGCCGTGGGCAATTCGTAATCAGGCGTTACCAAAACCAGCCGCAACATCTCTGGCACGGGGAGCGGTTGCAATTGCAGCGGATGGTACCCAGAAATCAACACCATTCCGCCCAGCAGCGCCGGGGCGACATTATCAGCGTGGTAACCGCTTACTGCAGCTTCGGCGGCCAGGCAGGCCGGCATTAATGCTATTTTCTGAGAGAAGTTGTTGAGTACAGCCACCGCCCAGGCCGCCGCCGCTGCGCTGGCAGCGCTGCTCCCCAGGCCGCTCCCCAGCGGCATGTTTTTGTGCAATGTCAGCGCCACACCCTGCTGCGCACCCACAATTTTCAGGGCTTCCATTGCGGCCACGCCAATTGTGTTCTGCGCCGGTTCCAATGGCAATCGTCCACCATCCCCAAAAATTGCCTCAATGACCACGCCGGGCGCGTTCGTTTGCCGCGCTTCCACCACATCGCCGGAGCCAGTTACGGCCATTCCCAACACATCAAAGCCGGGGCCGAGGTTCGCCACCGTTGCCGGGGCGAAGACAGAAACATGTTCCATTGAAGTGACCTACCTTAGTCCGTCCAGCATCCCCTGGGCCAACATTAGCTCTGCATTTAACACCGATGCACCCGCCGCCCCGCGAATGGTGTTGTGCGATAGTAGCACATATTTGTAGTCTAGCACCTCACAACGGCGCAACCGCCCCACGGTTACGGCCATTCCATGGCCATTGTCTCGATCTAGCCGGATTTGTGGTCGATCTGGCTCGCTGCGGATGACAATGGGGGGGAAGGGCGCGCTGGGGAGCCGCAACTGTTGTGGCAACGGATTCCAGTTACGCCACAACGCCAAAATAGCGTCCGGGTCGGCGGGGGGATTTTCAAATGCAATTGAAACAGTTTCCAAATGACCGTCCAATGTGCTGACCCGGTTGCAGTGCGCACTCAAGGCGAATTCTGCCGGTTGCATTGTGTTGCCGGCGATTTTCCCCAGCATCTTTTTAGATTCGGCCACCATTTTCTCTTCTTCATTTTTAATAAAGGGAATGACATTATCTAGCGCAGCCAGCGAAGGGACGCCGCTGTAGCCCGCGCCAGAAAGCGCCTGCATTGTTTGCACAATAATGGCTTTTACACCAAATGCCCGCTGCAATGGAGCCAAAGTAATAACCAGCGGCATTGTTGAACAGTTGGAGTTTGTGACAATAAAGCCTTTTTTCCACCCGCGCTGCGCCTGCTGATGAGGGATAATTTGCAAATGTTCCGGGTTAACTTCTGCCGTCACCAACGGCACATCTTCATCGTACCGGTGAACGCTAACATTGCTGAGCACACCGTACCCGGCTGTGGCGAACGCTTCTTCAACAGATTTGGCCACACTGCCCGGCAACGCCGAAAAGACAAGCTGGCAATCCAAATTGGTCGCAATGGGCTGAACTTCCATTTGGGCAACATTTTCGGGAATGTCTGCGGATAGAAACCAGTTGCACGCTTCGCGGTAGGGCTTGCCCGCCGATTTTTCTGAGGCGGCAATGGCCGTCAACTCAAACCAGGGATGATTTGCCAAAAGTTGCACAAATCGCTGTCCCACCGAGCCAGTTGCTCCCAACACACCTACTTTCATTTTCTCTATTTGTTTTTGATTTTTGGTCATCGGTTGTTATCCTCTGTTGTTAATAGAGCAATCAGTTAAATATCAGACAATTGAGTGAAAAAGACCATCCTCTCTACCGCTCACGGTCGCCAAACAGGTGTTTGCTCATCAATGTCCGGGGTGTTGGTGAGATTCACCACGTTGTCCCCCGCCAGGTCTGTCATGAATAAATCCCAATCACCCTCACGATTAGAGTAGAAGAGAAGTCTCTGTCCATCTGGCGACCACACCGGACCGTGGTCGTTGGCATACGGCATGTTGCTTACGTTGTGGAGATTGCCGCCAGCAGCAGTCATCACGTAAACTTCCACATCACCATCGATGTTTGTTTCGTAAGCAATCTGGTTGCCAGACGGGGACCACACGGGAGCCAAGTCATTAACATCATTATTGGTCAATCGACGCGCACCCGTGCCGTCAAGGCGCATGGTGTAAATTTCCCAATTGCCATCTCGTTTGGTAGAAAAGACCATCTGTGTGCCATCCGGCGACCACACCGGCGAGATATTGTTGCCCCCGTTGGTGAGTTGTTGCATCGTGCCGTCGGCAATGTTAACGGTGTAGATTTCCCAACTTCCAGAGCGATTGGAGGAGAAGGCAATCAGTCGTCCATCCGGCGACCAGGCCGGCGTCCAATCGTCCGCCGGGTTGTTGGAGAGGTTGCGTTCGTTTTGACCGTCTATATCCATAACGTATATCTCGCGGTTGCCATCGCGTTGACTCACAAACGCCAGTTTCGTGCCATCCGGCGACCACACCGGCGACGTGTCATCGGCGGAAGCATCTGAAACCTGGGTGACACCTGAACCGTCTGTGTTCATCATATAAATTTGCCAC